>NZ_JAPWHT010000849.1:0-1751 GCF_027270795.1 Streptomyces sp. ActVer | reverse complement strand
CGCGGTCCCGGCGGGGCCGCCGCTCTCCCCGCCGTCGTGCGCGGCCTGGCCGCGCCGCACGTCCACGGCCGGGTGCTCGGCCTCACCGCCGCGCTGGGTCAGTTCGGAGATCATCACGGCGTCGGCGCGCAGCGCGAGCACGCTGCCCGTGCGCGGCCGGATCTCGACCGTGCCCCGCCCTTCGGCGGCGGTGAGGGTGACCCTGGTGTTGACCACCAGGTTCTCCGCGTACGTCCCGGGCCGGACGCTGATGAGGGCGCCGGTGCGGGCAGCCACGAGTGCCTCACCGATCGTCCGGTAGCGGTCCCGGTCCCCCGGACCGACCGTCAGTACCTGGCGCGACACGCACCAACCTCCTTGCCACGGGGGCTTCATCAACGGGCGCCCCCTCACCGGGGGCGCGTGCCGGCGAGCCGACGGTTGCATCATGCCTCGCCCGGCGGGCGGGCGGGTGCCCGGGAGGGATGCTCCCGGCCTGCGGGGCGTCCTGTCAGACGCTCCACTTCTGGTTGTCGGTGCCCGCGCAGCTCCACAGCTGCAGCCAGGCACCGCTGTCCCGGTTGTTGTCCTTGATGTCGACGCACTTGCCGACGACGGTGTTCACCAGGTCGTGGCTGGAGTTCAGGACGAACTTCTGGGCGTCGTTGCCACTGCACCTGGCGATCTGGATCGGGGCGCCATTGTTGTAGTTCGCGTTCGCCACGTCCAGGCAGAGGCCCTTGATACGCACGGTGCCGTCAGAGGCGAACTGCCATTTCTGCGCGGCGCCGTTGTTGCAGTCCCACACGAACAGCTTCTTGCCGTCGCCGAAATCACCGCCCGGTACGTCGATGCACCGGCCCGAGAGGTGGCTGCGCAGGGAGACCGGTGCGCTGAGGGTCACTCCCGAACCGGCCTTCGCGGGCCCGCCCTTGTCGCCGCCCGAGGTCTTCCCTCCGTCCTGCTTCTTCGGCTCGTCCTTCTGCCCGGCGCTCTTCTTCGGCTCGTCCTCGCCCTTCTTCCCACCCTTGTCCTCACCGCTCTTCGCGGGAGCGGACGTGGCGGCGTTCCGGGCGGGCCGGCCATTCTCGACGGGCTTCTTCCCGCCGTCGTCCGAGGAACCGGTGTCGGGCGAGGTCACCGCGAAGTCGCCGGGCACGTCCTGCGTGCTGCCACCCAGCACCGTGTCCCCCGACGCCGGCCCCTTGGGGTCCTTGTCGTCGTTCCCGCCGAGCATCAGCAGCGGCACGGACACGAGCAGCGCTCCCGCGACGGCGGCTCCGGCGAGCACCGCCTTGCCCGGCCGTCCCACCGGTCCGGTCCGCTGCTGCGGCCGGTCGATCGCAGTCGCGGTCATGGTCCGTACGAGCGCGGGCAGCCGACTCTGGGCCACCGCGGCGGCGCCGGGGTCACCCTCGGCCTCGGACTGGCCGGGGAGGGCTTCCCCACCTTGGGCTCCGGCTCCGGCCTCGGCAGTCGCACCCTGCGCAACCCCGCCTCGTACGGCAGCCTTCTGGCCCTCGGATTCAGCCGCAGCCTCGTTCTCGGCTTCGGCGGCTTGTGTACGTGCCCCAGTTACGGTCTTCGCCGCCGCGGGTGCCGACTCGGGCTCGGGAGTGAGCGTGGAGGTGGGCTCGGCGACGGTGGCGGCGGCTGCCGTCTCCTCGCCACCCGAACCGGAGCCGGAACCAGAACCCGGCTCGGACTCGGCACCCGGGGAGGCGGGGTCCTGCTGGGCCGAGCGTGTCACGGGGTCCTCCCTGCGATGTGGG
>NZ_JAPWHT010000848.1:0-1757 GCF_027270795.1 Streptomyces sp. ActVer | reverse complement strand
GCGAGAGCGAGGCCCGCGATGTCCTCGGCCGGGTCGCCGACCACCGCGCCGGTCCAGTCGAGGACGCCGCGTACGCGCCCGTCGGCGCTGACCACGAGGTGTTCGCCCTTGAGGTCGTGGTGGACGAGGAAGGCGGCGCCGGGCTGCGCGGCGAGCTGGACGGCCGCGGGCGCGGTCAGCTGCTGGAGCCGGGCAGGGTCGAACTCGTCGGCCGCGGCGAGCTGTTCGGCGGCGCGCTCGGCGGCGGTCCGTAGCACTTCGAGGGACCGGGGCGCGGCCCTGGGCACGCCGAACGCCTCGGCCTGGCGCTCCGGCACCTCGCGCAGTCCCGTGAGCAGTCCCGCCAGGTCGGCCTCGCCCACGGCGGAGACGTCCTGCCGCTCGCCGGAGCCGCCCGGGATCAGCGTGTCGAGCGTGTACGTCAGACCGCTGGCCCACTCGCCGCGCGCGATGCTCACCGGCACGGAGACGCCGATGTGGGGGCGCACCAGGTCGCGCAGCCGCAGTTCGCGCCGCTGGCGCATCGAGGCCTCGCGGTCCGGGGCGAGCCGCAGCACATGGCGTGCGCCCACGAACCAGGTGGAGTGCTCGCCGCCCTCGGCGACGGGCCGGATCTCGGGCCCGCCGCCGTCCGGGAGGAGGGAGCGGACGAGGCGTCGCACGGTGTCCGCGGTGGGTGTCGCTGCCTGGGTCATGGTCGCGCCGTCTGCCGTTCGGGGTCCGGGGGTCTCCTGGGGGTGGTCAGTGCACGACGGCCATCTCCCGGGAGGTGTTGTTGAGGCGGCGTCCGCCGTCCTCGGTGACCGTCACGATGTCCTCTATGCGTACTCCGAAACGGCCCGGCAGATAGATTCCGGGCTCTACGGAGAAGCACATCCCGGGCACGAGCGGCTGTTCCTCGCCCTCGATCATGTAGGGCGGTTCATGGGTGGTGACGCCGATGCCGTGCCCGGTGCGATGGATGAAGCGGTCGCCGTACCCGGCCTCGGTGATGTGCGCGCGGGCGACCCGGTCGACGTCCTGGCAGGCGATGCCCGGCCGTACGGCCCGGAACGCCGCCTCCTGGGCCTCTCGGACGACGTCGTGGACCCGCCGCTCCTCGGCGCTCGGCTCGCCGACGTGCACGGTGCGGGAGGTGTCGGAGCCGTAGCCGTGCTTCAGTCCCCCGAAGTCGAGGACGACCATGTCGCCGTTCTCGATGACGCGTTCGCCCGCCTCGTGGTGCGGGTTGGCGCCGTTCGGTCCCGAGCCGACGACCGTGAAGTCCACCTGTGAGTGCCCGAACCGCCGCAGCAGGTCGGCGAGATCACCGGCGACCTCCGACTCGCGGCGGCCGGCGAAGGAGACCTTGAGGATCTCCTCGTACGTCGCGTCCGCGGCCGCTCCCGCCGCCGCCAGCCGCTCCAGTTCCGCCGCGTCCTTGACGGCCCGGAGCATCGGGAGGCCCTCGGTGAGGGAGACGTACGAGGTGCCGGGCAGTGCCTTCTGGAGGCCGAGCAGGTGCAGCGCCCAGGCGTTGTCGCTGACGCCGAAGCGGCCCGCGGCGTCGAGGAGCGGGGCCGTCGTCGCGTAGGGGTCCTTGCCGTCGGTCCAGTCGCGCAGGGTCAGCGCGGGCGCGCCCGCCGCCTTCTCGGCGTCCGGGGCCTCCAGGGTGGGCACGACGAGTACGGGGTCCTGTCCGGCGGCGAGCACCAGCAGGGTGAGCCGCTCGATGGCCGCGGGCGGCGCGTAGCCGGTGAGCCAGACGAGGTCGGGGC
>NZ_JAPWHT010000847.1:0-1767 GCF_027270795.1 Streptomyces sp. ActVer | reverse complement strand
TGTCCCCCGAGGTTGGATCCAGCCGTACGGCCGCGCCGCTCGCTCAGTCGTACATGCGCCAGTCGTACGTCAGTTGGTAGTGGCCGCCGTGGCCTCGGTAGTCGGCGACCGCCGGGGCCGTGAAGGGGCGGCCGGCCCAGCGGCCGGTGAGTGAGGGGATGACCGCGCTGACGGTGACGGGCTTGAACACCTCGTCGCCGAAGAGGCCCTTGAGCTGGTCGAAGACCCAGCCGACGGCCGCGCCGACGGCCATCCCGATGAGGATGCCGACCGGTCCGCCGGAGGCGCCGATCGCGCCCCCGATGGCCGCGGCGAGGTAGGCGGTGACCTTCTTCTTGATGAGGTCGAGCAGTGCGCCCACGTAGTCGGCGAGGCCGCCCCAGTCGACCTCGGCGAGGACCAGCGTGACGAAGTACGACTTCGGGTACCGGGTGCCCTCGTCGAGGCCGAACCAGTGGAAGCGGCGCGGCGGGTCGTACACCTCGACGTCGCCGTCGTCGAAGCTGCGGACCTTGAACTGGCCGATCTTCAGGGTGTCGCCGCTCTCGTCCACGCCGGTTCCGGCGAGATGGATCTCGTCGGATCCCCACTCGGACGTCTCGTCCAGGCACTTCACCCGGTGGATCCGCAGTTCCAGCCTGTGCAGGGCGGCCGGTACGGCGGCCAGGCGCTGCGGGGCCGACTCCTCGGGGAGGAGGGAAGTCGGCGGCTTCCTGAGTTCGTCGGCCGGGAACCTCAGCCGCTCGGGAAAACCGAGGCGCTTGACCTGCGTGTCCACCGAGGCGGGCGAGCGCAGGTCGACACGGGCCAGGTCACCGAGGCGCCGGGCGCGTACGGCACCGGTCTTGACGTCGGCGAGGACCGCGGTCGCCGCCTTCTTCCTCCTTTCGTCGGTGAGGCTGTCGAAGCGCCGCGCGACGAGGTGCTCGGCTGCCGTCCTGTCCGCGGGCAGTGGGTACTTGGCGGGTTCCGCGTAGTGGGCGGCGACCTTGTCGGCGGCGAGCGTGAGTTCCTGGACGACGCGCTCGGTGACGGCCCGCACCTTGGCATGCGGGACGTCGGTCACCATTCGATGGGTGTTCTCCGGCATTTCTGTTCATCCCCCGTTGGTTACTGCTCCCTTCGCGACTGTTTCCGCGAAGGCCCGACCGACGGTACGGACAGGGGGAGTCCGGGCGCCCCGGGATGCGCCCCGGGGGAATCCCTAGGGTGCGCGTCCGGGCCCCGGCCGTCCGGGCTGCGGTCCGGGCTCGTCCGCGGCCAGCATCGCCGTGAGCCGGGTACGGGAGTCGACACCCAGCTTGGGGAAGATCCGGCCGAGGTGGTACTCGACGGTCTTGACGCTGATGACGAGTTCGCGTGCCACCTGCCGGTTGGTGAGCCCGGACGCGACGAGGCGGGCGACGGCCAGCTCCTGGGGCGTGAGCAGCGCCGCTCCGCGCGTCCGTGGCTCCCGCTCGGCAGCGGATCCGGCGGGACCGAGTCCGCAGGCCGCCAACTCCCGTTCGCAGCGCCCGAGATCGGGCGGTGCGTCGAGGCGTACGAGGAGGTCGCGGGCGGTGCGCAGCTGCTCGCCCGCGCGGGTGCGGCGGCCCGCTCGGCGCAGGAAGCCGCCGTACGCGAGGTGCAGCAGCGCGCGGTCGAAGGGGGCCTCGACGTGTGCGGCGTGCTTGAGGCCTGAACGCCGTCTCGGCGTTCGTGCTGGCCGGCACGATCGCCCTGGTCGTGGACAAGGTCCTCGCCAAGCGCGGGCACCACCTGCTCCCC
>NZ_JAPWHT010000846.1:0-1794 GCF_027270795.1 Streptomyces sp. ActVer | reverse complement strand
CGGCCGGCGTGCCGTTCGCGCTCTCCGCCTCGGCGGTCGCGGCCGGGGCGGCGGGCTTGGTCTCGGCGGCCGCGGATGAGGCAGTGGTGTTCGCCTCGGAGGCCGCAGGCGAGGCGGGGGTGGTTGTCTCGGAAGTGGCGGGCGTAGCGGTGGTGTTCGCCTCAGGGGCTGCGGGCGACGCGGCGGGCTTCGTCCCGGAGGCCGCCGTCGGGCTCGGCGCCTGCTCGTCCGGTGTCGGGGACGTGGGCTCGTCCGGTGCCGAGGACGCGGCGGGGGACTCGGGCTTCGCCTCGTGGGCGGCCGCCTCCGCCTCCGCTTCTGCGTTCGCGTTCGCGCCGGGCGTGGGGTGCTGGGGGGACATGCGGTACTCCTCCTTGGTGGCGGAGTTGACGGTGGTGGGCACGGACCCGCACGGTGGTGGCCCGGTCCAACGCCGACCGGCTCGGCGGGCGTTGGGTCAAGTGCCGCATCGAGGCGGGCCGGCCGGTCCTGGTCGCCGCGTACCGCGTGGCCCGCCGCGGCGGCGACCGCAGACCGATCCGATGCCCTCCGGACCGCGAGGTCTTCCCGTACGGCGCTGGCTTGGACGTCCGGGCGGAAGGCACTTGCACGTCGATGGGTCCGATGGCATGCCCAACTTAGCCCGTCACAACGGCGACAGCAGCACCCATAGTCCCAACCACCCCAGCGCTTTGTCCGGCCACGCCTCACTGGTCCCGGAAAGTTCTTCATCCGGGCAGCAAACGGGCACGCCGGAGGCCGATACGGATCGGCCCCGGGCCCCCACGGGTGGGGCGCGTGTGGCATCCTGTTGCCTTCCCGATCTGATCAATGTCGGCGTGTGCCCCTGGTGTGCGGCACGGAAGAATTCGTACGGACCGAAGAGTTCAGGTGAAGATGCGGCCCGGAGAACGGCAAGAGGGCAGGCATGGCGCCTTGTTCGCGGTGCCCGACGGCTCCGGCCCGATCACCGCCCCCGAGTCACTTGCCGCGGACGCCCGCGACACGACCGACGCGACGGACGGCACCGAGGCCGTCGGCACCTCCGGGACGACCGACACACCTGAGATACCCGAGGCCGTACGGGCCGCCGCCCGCCGTGCTCCGGGGCACTGGATCGGCGTCGTCGACCCGGAGTGGACCGACGAGCGGACCCCGCCGGAGTGGGCGGTGCTCGGCGAATGGCAAACGGACGAGACCGGGGGCGTGGGGGACTACCGCGCCAACCCGGCCTACCGGCCCTCGGCCCAGGTCCTCGGCTGGCCGGAGCCCACCGACCCCGTGGACGCCGCGGCCCAGCGGGCCGCCACCGGCTACGGATCGGCGGACGAGGCACTCGCGGCGCTCGCCGAGGCCGAGGTCACCGTGGTGCGCGCGCCGAACGGCGGGCCGCTCACGGCGACCGGGCAGGACGGGGCGCCCGTGGTGCTGTTGTTCACCTCCGCGGCACACGAGTTCATGTCCCCGGCACTTCGCCATGGCACGCTTCCGGCGCGGGCGCTGGCCCGATCGCTGAGCGGTTCGGGCACGCTGCTGATGGTCAACGCCGGAGCCGCGGCGCCCCTGCTCGTACCGGCGGACAGTCTCCTCGGTTCCGAACGGGCACCCGACGACGACAAGGCGCCTTCGGCGGACACCCCGACCGCCACTACGGCGGAGGGCACCGGCGTTCCTTCCGATGCGGCGGACCCCACCGGACCCGAGGCCGCGCCCCGCACCGACAGGGGTGACGGCCGTTACCGAAGGTAATGATCAGCCCTCGGCGCGGCTCCCGACGGTCAGGCGCCGGCGACG
>NZ_JAPWHT010000845.1:0-1794 GCF_027270795.1 Streptomyces sp. ActVer | reverse complement strand
GCGAGACGGCCGAGTGCGGTGAGGATCTCGGCGCGGTCGCGGGTGACGAGGGCCGCGCGATGGCGGCCACGGCCGGTTCGCCCCGCGAGGGTGCGGGCGAGGTCGGCGTCGCATAGGCGTCGGCTGTCGGAGGTCTCCAGCCAGGAGGCAAGCTCACCGGCGTAGGCGCGTACGCGCTCCTTGGTCGGCCCGTCGAGCAGGAGCAGCGCGGGGCGTCCGGCGGGGCCCTTCGCCCGGGCGGCCGGTCGGTGTTCGGCGAGGACGACATGGGCGTTCGTACCGCCGAAGCCGAAGGCCGAGACGCCCGCGGTCGCCGTGCCCGAGTAGCGGGGCCATGGTTCGGGCGAGCCGACCACGCGCAGGCCGAGGGCGTCGAGGTCGGCGTGCGGGCCCGGGCCGGTGAAGTGCAGGTGGGCGGGGATCTCGCCGTGGTGCAGGGCGAGCACGGTCTTGATCAGGCCCGCGATACCGGCGGCCGCTTCCAGGTGGCCGAGGTTCGTCTTGGCGGAGCCGATCAGGAGGGGCGGGTCCAGGGAGCGGCCCCGGCCCAGCACGGCGCCGAGGGCGCTCGCCTCGATGGGGTCGCCGAGGGCGGTGCCCGTGCCGTGCGCCTCCACGTAGTCCACGGTCGTCGGGGCGATGTGCGCCTCGGCGAGGAGGGCGCACTGGGCCTCGGCGTTGGGGGCGGTCAGTCCGTTGGAGCGGCCGTCGGAGTTCACGGCCGTCGCGTGGATCACCGCCAGGACGCGGTCGCCGTCGCGTTCGGCGTCCGCGAGCCGTTTCAGTACGACGACTCCGCAGCCCTCGCCGCGTACGATCCCGTCGGCCGCGGCGTCGAAGGCCTTGCAGCGGCCGTCGGGGGCGAGGGCGCCAGCGCGCTGGAAGCCGAGGGTGACGGCGGGGGTCAGGAGCAGGTTCACCCCGGCGGCGAGTGCCGTGTCGCTCTCGCCGGTCACCAGGCTGCGCACGCCGTGGTGCACCGCGACCAGCGACGACGAGCACGCCGTGTCGACGGACAGGCTGGGGCCGCGCAGGTCGAGGGCGTACGACAGGCGGCCCGCTGCGATGCTCATGGACGCGCCGGTGGCCGTCCAGGCGTCCACGGCACGGAGGTCGGCGGTCGTGAGGTGCGCGTACTCGTTGCCGCTGATGCCCACGAAGACACCGGTGCGGGTGCCCGCGAGCGTGGGCGCGGCGAGGGCCGCGTGGTCGAGGGCCTCCCGGGTGACTTCGAGGAGCATGCGGTGCTGGGGGTCCATGGCGGTCGCCTCGTGGGCGGGGATGCCGAAGAACTCGGCGTCGAAGCCGGCGATGTCGTCGAGGCCGCCGAGGAAGGCGCCGTGCCGGTTCACGTCGTCCGGCAGGCGTTCCGGATCCCGGACGAAGGGGTCCCAGCGGCCGGGCGGAAGTGTGCGTACCGCGTCGCGGCCTTCGGTGAGGAGTTGCCAGTATTCGTCGGGGGACGTGACGCCGCCGGGGAATCGGCAGCCGACGCCGATGATGGCGACTGCGGGGGTCGGTTCGGTAGTTCTGTTGGTGCCGGCCGGCCGTGGCTTGTCGCGCAGTTCCCCGCGCCCCTTTGGGGGCGTGGTTGCCCCAAGTCGTCTCACCAGGCTGTCGATTGTCGGTGCCTCCCACAGCAGTGTGTCCGGGAGGCGTCTTCCGGCCAGTTCGCTCAGGTCGGAGGTCAGGGCCACCGCGTCCCGGGAGGTCAGGCCGACCTCCGCCAGGGGCCTGTCGTCGGGGAGTTGGCCCGAGCTGAGCCCGTACCAGTCCTGGAGTCGCCCCGCGACC
>NZ_JAPWHT010000844.1:0-1808 GCF_027270795.1 Streptomyces sp. ActVer | reverse complement strand
GCCGCCGGTTGGTGCGGGCGCCGGTGCGTTGCCGCCCGTCGCCGCCATGGACGAGGGCGCGACCCAGTACCTGCCGCCGGTGCCCGCCGCGCCGTCCGTCGACGAGGGCGCCACACAGCTCCTTCCCCCGGTGGGCCCCGGTGCGCTGCCGCCCGAGATGCCCCCCGCGGGGGCGGCACCCACGGCGATGTCCTCCGAGTCCACGCGGTACCTCGGCCGGGTCCGGCCGGACGGGCCGGGACCGGCGTCCGGAGGCAACGGCGCCGGACCCCTGCCGCCCACAAGGGAGTTGACCACTGATGAACCCCGACGACCCGTTGCTGAAGATACTGGCGTGCCCGCTGGACAAGGGGCCGCTGCATCTCCTCGAAAAGGAGACGGAGGGCCCGGAGAGTACTGAGAGTACTGAGGACGCTCTCTACAACCCGCGTCTGCGCCGCCGCTATCCGATCGTGGACGGCATCCCGCAGCTCCTCCCGTCCTCCGGCGAACAGGTGACGGACGACGAACACGAACGCCTGCTGAAACGGATGTTGACCTCATGACCCTGGCAGCCCGTCTGGCCCCCTTCGTGCCGGTGCGGCTGGTCGCCGCCGCCGCCCGGTTCGTCTATCCGCGCTTCGAGCCCGAACTGGCCCGGCTCGGCGATCTCTGCCCGCCCGGCTGCGGCACGGCGGTGGACGTCGGCGGCTGGTACGGCCCCTGGACGCGCCGTCTGTCGCAGCGGGCGCACCGCGTGGTGACCGTCGAGCCCGTCCCGCATCTGGCCCGGCTGCTGACCGCCGCGACGCCCGGGAACGTCCGGGTGGTACGGGCCGCCGCGAGCGCCCGCCGGGGCACGGCCCGCCTCTGGCTGCCGTCCGGCGACCAGGCCGATCGGGGCGTGTCGTCACTCGTCCGCCGGGACATCCATGCCCGCGCCCTGGACGTCCCCTGTCTCACCCTCGACAGCCTGAACCTCCACGACGTCGGCTTCGTCAAGATCGACGTGGACGGCAACGAACTGGCGGTGCTGCGCGGCGCGACCACCCTGCTCACCCGTGACCGCCCGGCCCTGTTCATCGAACTGGAGGCCCGCATCCAGCCGATCAGGCCCGTCGTGTCGTTCCTCGCCGAGCGCGGATACAAGGGCTGGGTCCTGCCCGACGACACCTGGCTCCCCCTCGCCTCCTTCGACCTGGAGTCCCACCAGGCCCACGCCTCGCACGTGGTCTCCCAGGGCCTGCTGCGGCGGGTGCTGGCCTTCCGGAGCCCGGGGTACGTCCGGTACGTGAACTCGGTGCTCTTCCTCCCGACGGGCCGCACCCCGGGCGACGCGCACCGCGCGGGACACGTACGCCACGATGGGACGCATGCCTCCCGCCAAGCGACCCGATAGGCCCGCCGGCCCGTTCACCCCGCTCGACTTCCAGCTGGTCCTGCTGCGCCGCATGGCCGACCACAACGCGGACCTCGTGGAGGACGCCCGCCACGCGCTGGGCGTCTCGATCGCGGACATGCGCGAGGCCAACCGCCGTTGGCAGGCGATGAGACATGTGCCGCGGGGCCGGGGAGCCGTCTCCCGCTACCGCTCCATCCTGGGCGAACCCGAGTCGGTGACACCCCGGCAGATCGGCGACCTGTCCTGCGAGGCGCTCCTGTGGCCGGTCCCCCTCTGGCCGGACCTCCGCTTCGAGGTGCTGGTGGCCCCGAACGGCGCGGCCTGGAACGAGTGGCTGGTCCGCGCGCCGGGCGCCCCCTCCCCCGAGCTGCGCACCCTGGAGGACCTGACCCCGTGGTCCTGCGCGGTCGACGAGACGGCCCGCGCC
>NZ_JAPWHT010000843.1:0-1809 GCF_027270795.1 Streptomyces sp. ActVer | reverse complement strand
GTGGCGGGGACATCGGGCCCGTCGGCGGCCTCGCCGGGCAGGGCCGGCCATGCGGTGAGGCTGTCGTCGTAGGACCACAGCACGTAGGGCTCGATGTGCGGGTCGGGGGTGGTGGTGCGGTCGTCGAGCATCGGCATGAGCAGGATCTGCCGGGTGATCCGCGGGCCGCCGCGCTCGCGGGCGAGGATCGTCAGTGCTGCGGCCATACCGCCTCCGGCGCTGTCGCCCATCACACCGACGCGGTCGGGGTCGACGCCGAGTTCGGCGGCGTGCTCGTGCAGCCAGTTCAGCGCTGCGTAGGCGTCTTCGAGCGGTGTCGGGAAGGGGTGCTCGGGGGCGCGGCGGTACTCGACGGAGAGCATGGGTACGCCGCTGGCGGATACGTAGCGGGCGACGGGACCGTCGAACAGGTCGATGTGGCCGAAGATGTAGCCGCCGCCGTGGAAGAACAGCACGGCCGGGCCGGGCTCGGCGCCGTCCTTGACGTACCAGCGCATTCTGATGTCTGTGCCGTCGCCGGCGGTCGTGTAGTGCTCGCTGGTCTTCACGTCGGCCGGGATCGGTTGGGCCGTTCCCGCAGCGCCGATGATCGGCTCCCACATGGCGCGCCGCGCCGCGATATCCCCCACTGCCGGTGGTGTGGCGTCCGCCATCGCGCCGGCCATCGGGGCCAGCGCCTCGGCGATTTCGGGATCCAGACTGAGTGCCATGGCCTTTTCCTTTCGGCGGAGGATCGGCGTCAGGCGACAGGCGGGACGACGATGACCTTGCCGTGCACCGCGCCTTCGGCGGCCCGGGCGTGGAGCTCCGACAGCTTGGCCAGCGGCACCCGTTCGGCGACGTCGACCCGCAGCTCCCCGCGGTCGACCAGCGCGACCAGCCTCGACAGCTGGGCGGCGTCGCTGCGGACGAACAGGTCGATGCCGCGCACGCCGCGCTCCTCGTCGGCGGGCGCGGGCATCCACACCGTGGTGTTCACCACGACCCCGCCCGGACGGACCAGCGTGACGAGCGCGGCCAGCTCGGCCGGATCGACCGGAGCGAGGTTGAGCACGACGTCGACCGGCTCGGTCACCGCCGCGGTCACCCCGGTGGTGGTGTGGTCGATGACCTCATCGGCGCCGGCCGACTTGACCGCCTCGCTGCTGCGCGGACTGGCCGTGGCTATCACGTGGGCATCGGCCCCCTTGGCCAGTTGCACGGCGTAGCCGCCGACCGCTCCGCCGGCGCCGTTGATCAGCACGCGTTGCCCGGCCGTCAGCTTGCCGTGGTCGAACAGCGCCTGCCACGCGGTGAGGCCCACGATTGGCAGTGCGGCGGCGTCGGGCAGCGAGACGCTCTTGGGAGCCGGCGTCAGGACCCCGGCCGGCGCGAGGACGTACTCCGCAGCGGCGCCGTTCCCGTCCATCGGCAGGAAGCCGATGACGTCGTCGCCGACCGCGATGCCGTCCACGCCCTCGCCCAGCACGTCGACCGTGCCGGCGACGTCGATGCCGGGAGTGTGCGGCAGCACCACCGGGATGGGGCCACGCATGAAGCCGCCACGGATGTTGCCGTCTACGGCGTTGAACGACGTCGCGGCGACGCGGATCCGGACCTCACCGGCCCCAGGGGCGGGCTGCTCCACGTCCTCATAGCGCAGGACGCCGGGGTCGCCGTACTCGTGGAAACGTACTGCCTTCATCGGATTCCTCCGTGGATACTCCGCCGTTCAGGGCAGAGAGGAAACGGGCTCCTGCGGAGCAGGGCAACGAGCTGGGATTCGCCGCCAGGGCGGATCGCAGTGCCCTCACCAGCAGGTTTTGCCCC
>NZ_JAPWHT010000842.1:0-1831 GCF_027270795.1 Streptomyces sp. ActVer | reverse complement strand
ACCTGCCGGACGGCCCCAAGCGCGCCACGGTGGTCACCGCGGCCACCGAGCCACTGACCTGGCAGCTGCGCAACGCGTCGGGCGCCGTGACCGCCTCCGGCCGGACCGTCGTGCACGGCGCGGACACGGCCTCGGGCGAGGCGACCCACACCGCGGACTTCTCCGCGTACCGGAAGGCGGGCTCGGGGTTCGTCCTGGTGGTCGACGGGCAGAACAGCGCGCCCTTCGACATCCGCGCCGACCTCTACGACAGCCTGCGCTCGGACGCGATGGCGTTCTTCTACCACCAGCGCAGCGGCACGCCGATCGAGGCCTCGCTGGTGGGTCCCGCCTACGCGCGCCCGGCCGCGCACATCGGAGTCGCGCCGAACCAGGGCGACACTAACGTGCCCTGTCAGGCCGGGGTGTGCGACTACACCCAGGACGTACGGGGCGGCTGGTACGACGCGGGCGACCACGGCAAGTACGTCGTCAACGGCGGGATCTCGGCCTGGACGCTGGTCGACTCCTTCGCGCGGGCCAAGCGGGCGGGCAACGCGTCCGCGCTCGGCGACTCGACCCTGCGGATACCCGAGCGCGGCAACGGCGTCCCGGACGTGCTGGACGAGGCCCGCTGGGAGCTCGACTTCCTGATGCGGATGCAGGTGCCGGAGGGCAAGCCGTACGCCGGTATGGCCTTCCACAAGATCCATGACGCGGCCTGGACGGGCATCCCGACCCGCCCCGAACTCGACTCCCAGCCCCGCGAGTTGCACCGCCCGTCCACCGCGGCCACGCTCAACCTCGCCGCCGCGGCGGCGCAGTGCGCGCGTGTCTTCAAGCCGTACGACTCCACGTACGCGAAGCGGTGTCTGAGCGTGGCCCGTACGGCGTGGACCGCGGCGAAGGCCAACCCGGCGATCTACGCCCCGGAATCGGACAGCACGGGCGGCGGCCCCTACAACGACACCCAGGTCACCGACGACTTCTACTGGGCGGCGACCGAGCTGTACGCGGCGACCGGGGAGCGTGCCTACCGGGACGCGGTCACGTCATCGCCCTGGCACACCTCGTCGAGCGCGCTCACGCCGACCGGCTTCAACTGGGCCGACACCGCGGCGCTCGGCCGGCTGACCCTGGCGACCGTGCCGAACGGGCTGCCCGCCTCCGACATCAGGCGGGTGCGCGCGTCCGTGACGGCCGCGGCCGACGGACACCTCGCCATGATGGCGGGCCAGGGCTACGCGGTGCCCATCCCCGCGAACGGGTACGTGTGGGGTTCCAACAGCCAGGTCACCAACAACGCGATCGTCATGGCCACCGCCTACGCGCTGACCGGCCAACAGCGGTACCGCGCCGGGGTGTTGGAGTCCATGGACTACCTCCTGGGCCGCAACACCCTCGACCTCTCCTACGTCACCGGCTACGGCGACACGTACGCCCGCAACCAGCACCACCGGTTCTGGGCGAACCAGTACGACGCCTCGCTGCCGAACCCCCCGGCGGGCTCCCTCGCGGGCGGCCCCAACAGCGGTCTGCAGGACCCGGTGGCACAGGAGCACCTGGCGGGCTGCTCCCCCGCCGCCTGCTACATCGACGACATCGGCTCGTACTCCACCAACGAGGTGACGATCAACTGGAACGCCCCGCTGGCCTGGCTGGCGGCCTTCGCCGCCGAGCGCTACCCGCCGCGCGACTAGATCACGGCGGTCGTCAGCGTCGGAGCCCGGCCCGGTACGCGCCGGGCGGGGCTCCGTAGCGCTGCCGGAAGACTCGGTTGAAGTGGAACGGGCTGCTGAAGCCGGAAGCCGCGGCGACCCGTTCCACCGGCAGGTCGGTGGCTTCAAGCAGC
>NZ_JAPWHT010000841.1:0-1833 GCF_027270795.1 Streptomyces sp. ActVer | reverse complement strand
CGGCGTCGCGGGATCCTAGCGCCCGGCGACGAGCAGCGTGGGCGCGCCGATCTCCGGCAGCCGCTCCCGGATGTCGAAGGCCGCGAGCGCGTCACAGCAGGCGGCGTACGCGTCCGGATCCGCCGTCCGATGGTCCTCGACCAGCTCCGGAACGGTGAAACCCGGTGTGAACCAACGCGCGTCGGCCCCCTCCGCAAGCCCGGCCAGCCCCTCGGCGCGCACGAGCGCGGCCCGCTCCTCCCACGGCTTCGACCCGTTGAAGTGGGCGGAGGAGCAGATCACCGCGAGTCGCTCGATCCGCTCGGGGTGATGGACGGCGAGATGCAGCCCCACCGCGCCGCCGAGCGAGACACCGGCGTACGAGAACCGGTCGAGGCCGAGCGAGTCGGCGAGCGCCAGCACCAGCGCCGCGAGGTCGGCGATGGTCGCGCCGGGGCCGATCAGCCCGGCGGGGGAGTGGCCGTGGCCCGGCAGGTCCCAGCGCACGACCCGGTGGGTGACGGACAGTTCGGGCGCCACCTTGTCCCACAGGGCCGTCGACGTGCCGAGGGACGGGCCGAGGAGAAGCGGGGGAGCGGTTACGGGACCCTCGGCGCGGTGGTGGAGCGACTTGCCGTCGGAAAAGGGCTGTCGGGTGCTCAACTTCGCTCCAGGGCACGGTCGGTGAGGGCTCCGGCGGAGCCGGTGTACTGGGCCGGGTCGGTGAGGGCCGCGAGGTCGAGGTCCTTCAACGCGGGCTCCTTCAACGCGGGTTCCTCGTCGAGGAGTTCGACGAGCGGGCGGTTCTCGGCGGTGGCCCGTCGCGCGGCGCGCGTGAGCAGTTCCTTGGCGCGGGCCCGCCCGAGCACCGGCGCGAGTTCGGCGGACAGCCGCTCGGAGACGATCAGACCGTGGGTGAGGTCCAGATGGGCGCGCATAGCGTCCGCGTGGACCCGCAGGCCCTCGGTCAGCTCGGCCGTGTCGCGCGCGGCCCCGCCGACCAGCCGCAGCAGGTCGCGCAGGGGCTCCCACTCGGCGTGCCAGGCACCGGCGGGCCGTTCGTCCTCGGCGGCCAGGGACCCGTACAGCGTCGCGGCGAGCTGCGGCGCCCGGCGGGCCGCCGCGGCGACGAGGGTGGAGCGCACGGGGTTCGCCTTGTGCGGCATGGCGGAGGAACCGCCGCCCGTACCCTCGCTCAGCTCACGGATCTCCGTACGGGCGAGTGTGAGCACGTCCGTGGCCGCCTTGCCGAGGGCGCCCGCGGTGAACGCGAGGGCTCCCGCCAGGTCGGCGACGGGGGTGCGCAGGGTGTGCCAGGGCAACACCGGTGCGGCGAGGCCCAGTTCACGGGCGTACGCCTCGACGAGGGCAGCCGGGTCCGGGGTGCCGTACGCGGTGAAGGCCGCCAATGTGCCCGCCGCGCCGCCGAGTTGGGCCGGGAGCCTGTCCCGTACGGCCTGCACACGGTCCCTCGCGTCCAGCATCAGCGACCGCCAGCCCGCCGCCTTCAGCCCGAAGGTGGTCGGCACGGCGTGCTGGGTGAGGGTGCGCCCCGGCATGGCCGTGTCCCGGTGCTCGCGCGCGAGACGGGCCAGCGCGATCTCCGTACGGGCGAGGTCCGCCAGGACCAGGTCCAGCGTCCGGGCGGCGACCAGCATGGCGGCCGTGTCCATGATGTCCTGGCTGGTCGCACCCCGATGGACGTAGGGGGAGTGCTCGGTGTCGACGGCCTCGACCGCCGCGGTCAGGTCCGCGACCAGCGGGATCACCGGGTTGCCGCCGCCCCGCGCGCGGAGTGCCAGATCGCGGACGTCGAAGCGCGCCGCGTCGGCCGCCGCGGTGATCGCGGCGGCG
>NZ_JAPWHT010000840.1:0-1789 GCF_027270795.1 Streptomyces sp. ActVer | reverse complement strand
GGCCCGCGGCGGCGCCCGTGGAGGTGGGCTCGCTCGTCAGGGGCGCGGCGTCGGCGAGTGGCGGTTCGCTGGTGAGGGGGGCGGCGTCGGGCAGCGGCGGCTCGCTGGTGAGCGGCGCCTCCGCGCAGGGCCCTTCGGCGGTGAAGACACAGATGTACGGGTCGGGGTCGGCGGGCTGCTCCGCCGGGCGTTTGGAGAGGGCCGAGAGCAGAAGCTGTGCTGATGCGGCCATGGGGGCCTCCTTGGTCGTCGCGGGTAGCCGTACGGCGGGTCAGGGCAGCCCTACCCAGTGGGCGGGCGCGCAGACGTGACAGCCCGGACAACGTGCCCTTGTTCACATTCTGACCCGTATGCGCCGGGTGACCAAGAGCGCCTGGACGACCACCGCCCGCGATCAAGCTCCCCCGGCTCCCTCCCCCGAGCCCTCCCCCGGGGCACGGCCAATGGTTTTTCCGGGAACACTATTCACTCGCTACATATACTGAGTACATAATGGTCGCCATGAGCACCCGCCACATCCTGCTGGGGCTGCTCGCCGGAGGGCCGAGCCACGGCTACGACCTCAAGCGACGCCATGACGAACGCTTCCCGCAAGCCCGCCCGCTGGCCTACGGCCAGGTCTATACGACGTTGCAGCGCCTGGTCCGCGACGGTCTCGCGGAGGTCGACGGGACGGATTCGGACGGCGGTCCTGAGCGGACGCTGTACCGGTCCACCGACGACGGGGCGAAGGAACTCGTCGCGTGGACGGGCGAGATCACCCCGCCCGCGCCCTTCGTGACGAACGAGATCTTCGCCAAGGTCGTGTGCGCGATCCTCGCCTCGGCCGACCCCGCCCAGTATCTGAGCGCCCAGCGCGCCGCGCACATGGCGCGTATGCGGGAGCTCACGGCGGTCAAGACGGCGCCCGGCGCCGATCTCGCAACCGTCCTCTCGGCCGACTACGCCCTCAACCACCTCGACGCCGATCTGCGCTGGATGACCACCTCCGCGGCCCGGCTCACCACTTTGACCGCGGAGGTCGACGGAGCATGAGCAGCCCGTCCATGAGCAGTACGCAGAAGACCGTGCCGGTCCTGGCGGCCCGAGGCCTCGCCAAGACGCATGGCAGGGACCCGGGCGCTGCGGGGCGCCTCGGTCGAGCTGAGCCCGGGGGAGATCCTCGCCGTCACCGGCGCGAGCGGCAGCGGCAAGTCCACGTTGCTGCACTGTCTGGCCGGCATCGTCCGCCCCGACGAGGGCTCGGTCGTCTACGCCGAGCAGCGCCTCGACCAGCTGCCGGAGCAGCGGCTGAGCGAGTTGCGGCGTACGGAGTTCGGGGTGGTGTTCCAGTTCGGGCAGCTGATACCCGAGCTGACGGCGCTCGACAACGTCGCGCTGCCGCTGCTGCTCGCGGGGGCCTCCCGCAAGGACTCCCACGAGCGGGCGGGCGAGTGGCTGGAGCGGTTCGGCGTACGCGGCCAGGGGGAGCTGCGGCCCGGGGAGATGAGTGGCGGTCAGGCTCAACGGGTGTCGCTGGCGCGGGCGTTGGTGACCGGTCCGAAGGTCGTCTTCGCGGACGAGCCGACCGGTGCGCTCGACTCCCTCGCGAGCGAGGCGGTGATGACCGCGCTGGTGCACACGGCCCGGGAGTCCGGCACGGCGGTGCTGCTGATCACGCACGACGCGCAGGTCGCGGCGTACGCGGACCGTGAGGTGCACCTGCGCGACGGGGTCGTCGTCTCCGCGGAGGACGCGTGGGCGCTGGAGGGGGCGCTGTGATCGGGGGTCTCAGACTAGGTCGGAAAGG
>NZ_JAPWHT010000083.1:0-29661 GCF_027270795.1 Streptomyces sp. ActVer | reverse complement strand
CCGGGCGAAGATGTCGCGGCCGCTGACCGGTTCGACGCCGAGAAGGTGGTCTCCGCTGATTCCACCGAAGGACCCGGGGGGGGACCTGCGGATCGACCCGGGTGCGGACCCGCGGGCCGTTCCGCGCTCGGCTCCCCGCGGCCGGGTCTGCTGCGGCCTGACCTACGTCTCGACGGGCCAACTGGACCGCGCCCGCAAGGTGATGCGCCGCACCCTCGACCTGCTGCACCCGCTCGGGGACCCGGCCTTCCCCGGGGAGGGCCCGCCCATCGTCGTCCTCGAACCAAGCTGCGCCGCCGCCCTCCGTACGGACCTGCCCGAGCTGCTGCCCGACGATCCGCGCGCCCAACGCGTGGCGTCGGCGGTCCTGACCTTCGCCGAGGCACTCGAACGCCATGCCCCGAACTGGACCCCGCCCCGCCTGGACCGCCCGGTCGTCGGCCAGACCCACTGCCACCAGCACGCGATCCTCGGCGACGCCCCGGACCGCCGCCTGCGCACGGCGGCGGGCCTGACCGGCGAACTCTCCGGCGGCTGCTGCGGCCTGGCGGGCAACTTCGGCTTCGAGAAGGGCCATTACGAAGTGTCGGTGGCCTGCGCGGAGGAGCAACTGCTGCCGGCGGTCCGGGCGGCGGGCGAGGAACCGGTGGTCCTGGCGGACGGCTTCTCGTGCCGCACCCAACTGGAACAGTTCGAACAGCTCGGAGGCCGGAAGGGCAGACACCTGGCCGAGGTGCTGGCGGAGGGTCTGGACGGCCCTGAGACGTAGGGGTCCCGGGACCTGGGGATGGTGTCTTCGCGGTTGGTTCCACGAGGTCCGTCGGCGCGAGGCGGGTGCCCAGCAGATCCAGCGTGTGACACGACCCCGTCAGCGGTGCCATGGAGGCTTGGAAGGCTGTGCGGACGCGGTGAGGGCGGTCGCCGAGTCCCTCACCCGGGCCGTTGCTTTCAGGGGCGCGGGGGAACTGCGCGACCAGCCACAGCGAAACCCGCGGCCAACCATTCGCCATTCCACCGCAGCGTAAGCTGCAAAACTGTTGTACAGCCCTGACTAAGTCCATTACCCTGGACTAGCAAGTCCATCAAGATGCACTCTAACGTGCAAGGAACAACAACTCTCGACCCGAACTTCCCTGGACGGCCCCGTGAACATCCCCAGTGCTGACCGGTCCCCGTCGGTCACCGACCCCGCGGCCGCCGTCGCCGGCCCGGCCCCCGTGTCCGACCTGGGAGCCGCCCCGGGACCCGGCCCGACGGACGGCTCGGCGGGCAGCCCGCGAGGGATCCGGGCCCTGGGCCCGGTGGGACTCGTGCTGGCCGGCGGCATCTCGGTCCAGTTCGGCGGCGCCCTGGCCGTGACGCTCATGCCGCGCACCGGAGCACTGGGCGTCGTCACGCTCCGCCTCGCCGTCGCCGCGATCGTGATGCTCGTGGTCTGCCGCCCCAAACTGCGCGGGCACTCACGCGTCGACTGGGGCACCGTCGTGGTCTTCGGCGTCACGATGGCCGCGATGAACGGCCTCTTCTACCAGTCGGTCGCCCGCATCCCGCTCGGTCCCGCCGTCACGCTGGAAGTGCTCGGCCCCCTCGTGCTCTCGGTGGTGGCCTCCCGCCGCGCCCTCAACTTCGTCTGGGCCGGCCTCGCCCTCGGTGGCGTCTTCCTCCTGGGCGGCGGAGGCTTCGACAGCCTCGACCCGGTCGGTGTCGCGTTCGCCCTGTCGGCCGGCGCCATGTGGGCGGCGTACATCATCTTCAGCGCCCGTACGGGTCGGCGCTTCCCGCAGGCCGACGGGCTGGCGCTCGCCATGGCGGTCGCGGCCGTACTGTTCCTGCCCCTGGGCCTCGTCGAGTCCGGCACGAAGCTGCTGGACCCGACCACGATCGCCCTGGGCTCCGCCGTGGCCGTCCTCTCCTCCGTGCTTCCGTACACCCTCGAACTCCTCGCGCTGCGCCGCCTGCCCGCCTCCACCTTCGCCGTCCTCATGAGCCTGGAACCGGCCGTCGCCTCGATCGCGGGCTTCCTGGTCCTGAGCCAGACGCTGTCCATGACGGAGGCCCTGGCGATCACCCTCGTCATCGCGGCGAGCATGGGGGCGGTACGGACACAGGTGGGCCGGGGCAGGGCCAAGGGGCTGGACTCCTAGACGCCGCCCGGGCGTCGAGAACCCCGGGCGACACCGGCCGACGGGCTCCTCCCGGCCTCAGGCATGCCATCCGCCATACCGGTTTCAATAATGCAAGCACGCTTGCTTGTTTCTGTGAGCACTGCCATGCTCCTGGGCACACCGCGCCGCACACCGCCGTGCCCGAGGGGAGCGCATCGTGACCGATCCGACGCCAGTGTTCGACGATCTGCGCGACGAGAGCGAGGAACTCGACCGGCTGGTGGGGGAGTTGAGCGAGGACGCCTGGGCGCTCGCGACCCCGGCGGCGGGCTGGACCGTCGCTCATCAGATCGCGCATCTCGCCTGGACCGACCGGTCGGCGCTGCTCGCGGTGACCGACCTGGAGGCCTTCGCGGCGGAGGTGGAGAAGGCGCTCGCCGCCCCGGACCGGTTCGTCGACGAGGGGGCCGAGGCAGGCGCCGGGCTGCCGCCCGCACAGTTGCTCACCGAGTGGCGCGCGGGGCGTGACGCCCTGCACAAGGCACTGTGTTCGGCGCCCAGGGGAGTGCGCTTTCCCTGGTACGGGCCACCCATGTCCGCCGCCTCCATGGCGACGGCCCGGCTCATGGAGACCTGGGCCCACGGGCAGGACATCGCCGACGCGTTGCATGTGATGAGGCCACCCACCGACCGGCTGCGGCATGTGGCGCGCATCGGCGTGCGGGCCCGGGACTTCGCCTTCGGGGTACGGGGACTCACCCCACCCGAGGAGGAGTTCCGCGTCGAACTCACCCCGCCCTCCGGCGACGGCACGGTGTGGACGTACGGCCCCGAGGGCGCCGCCCAGCGAGTCACCGGCCCCGCCCTCGACTTCTGCCTGCTCGTCGTCCGGCGGGCCCACCGCGCCGATCTCGCCCTACGGGCGCAAGGGGCCGACGCCGACCGCTGGCTCGACATCGCGCAGGCCTTCGCGGGTCCGCCCGGCACCGGCCGCGCACCGAAGGGGACCACCGGATGACCGACTCCACGACAGGATCGACGCCCGCCCCTGTGACCCGCCCCCTCCGCATCGGCAACGCCTCCGGCTTCTACGGCGACCGGTTCGACGCGATGCGCGAGATGCTCACCGGCGGCCCCCTGGACGTCCTGACCGGCGACTATCTCGCCGAACTGACCATGCTAATCCTCGGCCGCGACCGCCTCAAGAACCCGGCCGGCGGCTACGCGCGCACCTTCCTGCGGCAGTTGGAGGAGTGCCTCGGCCTCGCGCACGAGAAGGGCGTACGGATCGTCGCCAACGCCGGCGGCCTCAACCCGGCCGGACTCGCCGACGCGGTAAGGGAGTTGGCCCAGCGGCTCGGTATCCCGGCGCGGGTCGCGCACGTCGAGGGCGACGACCTCACAGCACGCCACCCCAAGAGCCTCGCCGCGCACGCCTACCTGGGCGGCGAAGGCATCGCCACCTGCCTCCGCGAGGGCGCGGACATCGTCGTCACCGGCCGCGTCACCGACGCCGCCCTGGTCACGGGACCGGCCGCCGCCCACTTCGGCTGGGCACCGGGTGGGGGTCCCCCCGCGCGAGCGCAGTCGAGCGTGGGGGAGTACGACCGGCTCGCGGGTGCCGTCGTCGCCGGGCACGTACTGGAGTGCGGCACGCAGGCCACCGGCGGCAACTACGCCTTCTTCGCCGAACACGACCCGGAGCGCCTGCACCACCCGGGCTTCCCCGTGGCCGAGATCCACGAGGACGGCACGAGCGTCATCACCAAGCACGACGGCACCGGCGGCGTCGTCGACCTCGGCACGGTCACCGCCCAGCTCCTGTACGAGACGTCCGGCGCCCGGTACGCGGGCCCCGACGTCACCGCACGCCTCGACACGGTCCGGCTCACCCAGGAGGGCCCCGACCGGGTACGGATCGACGGTGTGCGCGGCGAGGCCCCGCCGCCCACCCTCAAGGTCGGGCTCAACCGCCTCGGCGGCTTCCGCAACGAGGTCGTCTTCGTCCTGACCGGGCTCGACATCGAGAAGAAGGCCGCGCTCGTACGGGCCCAGCTGGAGACCGCGCTCATGGCGGCCAAGTCCCGCCCGGCCGACGTCCGTTGGGACCTCGCCCGCACCGACCATCCGGACGCCCCCACCGAGGAGACGGCCAGCGCCCTCCTCCGGCTCGTCGTGCGCGACCCCGACCAGGACACGGTGGGCCGGACCCTCAGCGGAGCCGCCGTCGAGCTGGCCCTCGGCAGCTACCCCGGATTCCATGTGCTGGCGCCACCGGGAAAGGGCGCGCCCTATGGGGTCTTCGAGGATGTGTACGTCCCCCATGGCGACGTGGACCACATGGCCGTCCTCCATGACGGGCACCGGATCCATGTGATGCCGGCCCACGACACCCGCGTACTGGAGCCGCTGGAGGAACCGCGGCTGCCCAAGCCCCCACCCCCGGGACCGACCCGCCGCGCCCCCCTCGGTCTGGTCGCCGGAGCCCGCAGCGGCGACAAAGGCGGCAACGCGAACGTCGGCGTCTGGGCCCGCTCGGACGACGCCTGGCGCTGGCTCGCGCACACCCTCACCACCGACCGGTTCCGCGAACTCCTTCCGGAAGCGGCCGACCTGACCGTCGTACGCCATGTGCTGCCGAACCTGCGCGCCCTCAACTTCGTAGTGGAGGGCGTTCTCGGCGAGGGCGTCGCCGCCCAGCACCGTTTCGATCCGCAGGCCAAGGCGCTCGGCGAATGGCTGCGTTCCCGCCACCTCGACATCCCGGAGGTACTGCTGTGACGGTCCTGGCGTCCGCGCTGGACACCGGCTCCCCGGACTACGCCGCCCACCGCGAGGCCATGCTCGCCAAGCTCACCGAGCTGGATGCCGAGCACGCGAAGGCCCTCGCGGGCGGCGGCGAGAAGTACGTCGCCCGGCACCGGGGGCGCGGCAAACTGCTCGCCCGTGAGCGCATCGAGCTGCTCCTCGATCCCGACACACCGTTCCTGGAGCTGTCGCCGCTGGCGGCCTGGGGGAGCGCCTCCCCCGAGTACACAGTCGGAGCCTCGCTCGTCACCGGGATCGGGGTCGTCGAGGGCGTGGAGTGCCTGATCACGGCGAACGACCCGACCGTGCGCGGCGGCGCCAGCAACCCCTGGAGCCTGAAGAAGGCCCTCAGGGCGAACGACATCGCGCTCGCCAACCGTCTGCCCTGCATCAGCCTCGTCGAGTCCGGTGGCGCCGACCTGCCCTCCCAGAAGGAGATCTTCATCCCCGGGGGGGCGATCTTCCGCGACATCACCCGGCTTTCGGCGGCCGGCATCCCGACCGTCGCGGTCGTCTTCGGGAACTCCACCGCAGGTGGCGCGTACATCCCTGGCATGTCCGATCACGTGATCATGGTCAAGGAGCGGGCGAAGGTCTTCCTCGGCGGTCCGCCGCTGGTCAAGATGGCCACCGGCGAGGAGAGCGACGACGAGTCGCTGGGCGGCGCCGAGATGCACGCGCGCGTGTCGGGCCTCGCCGACTACTTCGCCGTCGACGAGCAGGACGCCCTCAGGCAGGCGCGCCGCGTCGTCGCCCGCCTCAACCACCGCAAGGCGTACGGCGATCCGGGCCCGGCCGCCCCGCCCAAGTACGACGAGGACGAACTCCTCGGCATCGTCCCAGGGGACCTGCGCACCCCCTTCGACCCCCGCGAGGTCGTCGCGCGCCTCGTCGACGGCTCCGACTTCGACGAGTTCAAGCCGCTGTACGGGAGCAGCCTGGTCACCGGCTGGGCGACGCTCCACGGCTATCCCGTCGGGGTGCTGGCGAACGCCCAAGGGGTCCTCTTCAGCGAGGAGTCCCAGAAGGCGGCCCAGTTCATCCAACTGGCCAACCAGCGCGACATCCCGCTCCTCTTCCTGCACAACACCACCGGCTACATGGTCGGCAAGGAGTACGAACAGGGCGGCATCATCAAGCACGGCGCGATGATGATCAACGCGGTGAGCAACAGCCGCGTGCCCCATCTGTCCGTGCTCATGGGCGCGTCGTACGGAGCCGGGCACTACGGCATGTGCGGCCGCGCCTACGACCCGCGCTTCCTGTTCGCCTGGCCCAGCGCCAAGTCCGCCGTCATGGGCCCCCAGCAGCTCGCGGGCGTCCTGTCGATCGTCGCCCGGCAGTCCGCCGCCGCGAAGGGGCAGCCCTACGACGAGGACGCCGACGCCGCCCTGCGCGCCATGGTCGAGCAGCAGATCGAGTCCGAGTCCCTGCCGATGTTCCTTTCCGGGCGGCTGTACGACGACGGGGTCATCGATCCCCGCGACACCCGCACCGTCCTCGGCCTGTGCCTGTCCGCGATCCACACGGCGCCCTACGAGGGCGCACGCGGCGGCTTCGGCGTCTTCCGGATGTGAGAGGTCCCATGATTTCGAGTGTGCTGGTCGCCAACCGGGGCGAGATCGCCTGCCGAGTCTTCCGAACCTGCCGTGAGTTGGACATCCGAACTGTCGCCGTCTACTCGGACGCCGACGAGAACGCCCTCCACACGCGCGTGGCCGACACCGCGGTACGCCTGCCGGGCGCGACGCCCACCGAGACGTATCTGCGCGGCGAGCTGATCGTGAAGGCCGCGCTGACGGCGGGCGCGGACGCCGTGCACCCCGGGTACGGCTTCCTGTCCGAGAACGCCGACTTCGCGCGGGCCGTCCTCGACGCGGGCCTGGTCTGGATCGGCCCGCCGCCCGAGGCGATCGAGGCGATGGCCTCCAAGACCCGCGCCAAGGAGCTGATGGCGGCCGCCGGAGTGCCGTTGCTCGCCCCACTGGACCCGGACGCGGTGACCGAGGCCGATCTGCCGGTCCTGGTGAAGGCGGCTTCGGGCGGCGGCGGCCGCGGCATGCGGATCGTCCGTGAACTGGCCGACCTGGAAGGCGAGTTGAAGGCCGCCTCGACCGAGGCCCAGAGCGCCTTCGGGGACGGCACGGTCTTCGTCGAGCCGTACGTCGAACGCGGACGCCATGTCGAGGTGCAGATCGTCGCCGACACCCACGGCACCGTGTGGGCGTACGGCACCCGCGACTGCTCCCTCCAGCGCCGCCACCAGAAGGTGATCGAGGAGGCCCCCGCGCCGGCCCTCGCACCCGGCGTCGAGCGGCGCCTGCGCTCCGCGGCGACGGCCGCCGCCCGCACGATCACCTACGCGGGCGCGGGCACCGTCGAGTTCCTGGTCTCCGGGGACGACATCCACTTCCTGGAGATGAACACCCGTCTCCAGGTCGAACACCCCGTCACAGAAGCCGTGTTCGGCATCGACCTGGTCGCCCTGCAGCTGGGCGTCGCCGAGGGAGCGCGCCTGGACGGCGACCCGCCGCAGCCGTCCGGCCACGCCGTCGAGGCCCGCCTCTACGCCGAGGACCCCGCCCAGAACTGGGCCCCGCAGACCGGCACCCTGCACCGCCTCTCCGTACCCGGCATCCGCCTGGACACGGGCTACGAGGACGGCGACACGATCGGCGTCCACTACGACGCCATGCTCGCCAAGGCCGTCGCGTACGCCCCCACGCGCGCGGAGGCGATCCGCCGGCTCGCCGGAGCCCTGGAACGGGCCACGATCCACGGCCCGGTCACCAACCGCGACCTCCTCGTACGCTCCCTGCGCCACGAGGAGTTCACGACGGCCCGCATGGACACGGCCTTCTACGAACGCCACCTGGCCGACCTCACCACGACCACCCCGGACCCGTACGCCCCCTTGGCCGCCGCCCTCGCGGACGCCCACGGCCGCTCCCGGTTCGGCGGCTGGCGCAACCTGCCCTCCCAGCCCCAGACCAAGCGCTACGCCTCGGCGCACGGCGAACACGAGGTCCACTACCGGCACACCCGCGAGGGCCTGACGGCCGACGGCGTCCGCGTGCTGAGCGCCGCCGCGGATCTCGTCGTACTCGAAATCGACGGCGTACGGCGGAAGTTCGACGTCACCCGCCACGGCGACCGCGTCCACGTGAACACCACCGCGCTCACCGTCCTGCCCCGCTTCCCGGACCCCGCCGCCCAACAGGCCCCCGGCTCCCTCCTCGCCCCCATGCCCGGCACGGTCGCCCGAATCGCCGACGGCCTCACCACCGGCTCCGCCGTCCAGGCCGGAGACCCCCTCATCTGGCTGGAGGCAATGAAGATGGAACACAAGATCACCGCCCCGGCGACAGGCACGCTCACGGCCCTGCACGCGACTCCGGGGCAGCAGGTCGAGGTGGGCGCGCTGCTGGCGGTCGTTCAGCAAGAGGCGCCCCATTAGAGGAGTCGAGACCGGCTGCCTTTAGGGGCGCGGGGAACTGCGCACCCAGCCACGACGAACCCGCACCCTCCAAACGCCACGAGCCCCCTCCCCCTGAGGAGCCCCCAATGACAACGGTCCTCGAAACAGACGAACACAAGGCCCTCCGAGCAGCCGTAGCCGCCCTCGGCACCCGCTACGGCCGCGAATACCTCACCAAGGTCATCGCCGCGGGCGCCCACCCCGACGAACTCTGGTCAGAGGCAGCCAAGCTCGGCTACCTCGGCGTCAACCTGCCGGAGGAATACGGAGGCGGAGGCGGCGGCATCGCCGAACTCTCCATCGTCCTGGAGGAGTTGGGCGCCGCAGGCTGCCCCCTCCTCATGATGGTCGTCTCCCCGGCCATCTGCGGCACGGTGATCGCCCGCTTCGGCACAGAAGACCAGAAGCAGGACTGGCTCCCGGCCCTGGCCGACGGAACCCGCACCATGGCGTTCGGCATCACCGAACCCGACGCAGGCTCCAACAGCCACCGCATCACCACGACGGCCCGCCGGGACGGAACCGACTGGATCCTCACGGGCCGCAAGGTCTTCATCTCCGGCGTGGACATCGCGGACGCCACGCTCATCGTCGGCCGCGCGGAAGACGCCCGTACGGGCAAGCTCAAGCCCTGCCTGTTCATCGTCCCGCGCGACGCCCCCGGCTTCGAGCGCCGCCGGATCGACATGGAACTGCACGGCGCGGAGAAGCAGTTCGAGCTGACCCTCGACGACGTACGCCTGCCCGCCGACGCACTCGTCGGAGACGAGGACGCGGGCCTGCTCCAGCTCTTCGCCGGCCTCAACCCCGAGCGCATCATGACCGCCGCCTTCGCGATCGGCATGGGCCGCTACGCCCTCTCCAGGGCCATCACATACGCCCGCGAACGCACCGTCTGGCGGGACCCCATCGGCGCCCACCAGGCCATCGCGCACCCCCTCGCGCAGGCGCACATCGACCTGGAACTCGCCCGTCTGATGATGCAGAAGGCGGCCTTCCTCTACGACTCCGGGGACGACGCGGGAGCCGGAGAGGCCGCCAACATGGCCAAGTACGCGGCCGGCGAAGCCTGTGTGAAAGCCGTCGACCAGTCCGTGCACACCCTCGGCGGCAACGGCCTGACCGGCGAGTTCGGCCTCGCGTCGCTCATCACCGCGTCCCGGGTGGCCCGGATCGCGCCCGTCAGCAGGGAGATGATCCTCAACTACGTCTCGCACCAGACCCTGGGCCTGCCGAAGTCCTACTAGCACTATCTCCCGTACAAGTTCCGGCTCCTGGAAAGGGCCCGCCATGGTGTTCCGCAGCGAGTACGAAGACGTCCCCGCCGTCGAAGAACCCATCCACGAGGCGGTGCTGGGCCGCGCCGCCTCCCGGGGCGACACGCCCGCGCTGATCGACGGCGTGGACGGAATGACCCTCACCTACGCCCAACTGGACACGTTCCACCGGCGGATAGCCGCCGAACTCGCCGACCTCGGCGTCGGCAAGGGGGACGTGCTGGCGCTGCACAGCCCCAACACCGTCGCCTTCCCCGTGGCGTTCTTCGCCGCCACGCGCGCGGGGGCGTCGGTCACCACCGTGCATCCGCTCGCCACACCCGAGGAGTTCGCCAAGCAGCTGCGGGACTGCAAGGCCGAGTGGATCGTCACCGTGTCACCGCTCCTGGACACGGCCCGTACGGCGGCCGAACTCGCGGGCGGCGTACGGGAGATCTTCGTCTGCGACCAGGCACCCGGGCACCGCTCGCTGCTCGACATGCTGGGCTCCACGGCCCCCGAACCGCAGATCGACATCGACCCGGCGGAAGACGTGGCGGCCCTCCCGTACTCCTCCGGGACGACCGGCATCCCCAAGGGCGTGATGCTCACCCACCGGAACATCGCCACCAACCTCGCCCAACTGTCGCCCACCATGCCGATGGGCCCCGGCGACCGCATCCTCGCCGTCCTGCCGTTCTTCCACATCTACGGGCTCACCGCCCTCATGAACGCGCCCCTCAGGCAGGGCGCCACCGTCGTCGTACTGCCGCGCTTCGACCTGGAGACGTTCCTCGCGGCCATCGAGAAACACCGCATCACCGGCCTGTACGTGGCCCCGCCGATCGTCCTCGCCCTCGCCAAGCACCCGGCCGTCGAGGGCTACGACCTGTCGTCCCTGGAGTACATCATCAGCGCGGCCGCGCCCCTGGACGCCGAACTGGCGGAGGCCTGTTCGCGCAGGCTGGGACTGCCGCCCGTCGGCCAGGCGTACGGCATGACGGAACTCTCGCCCGGCACGCACGTCGTGCCCCGGGACTCCGCGAACCCGCCCCCCGGAAGCGTCGGAAAACTCATCCCCGGCACCGAGATGCGCATCGTCTCCCTCGACGACCCCGGAAAGGACGTCGGCGTCGACGAGCGCGGCGAGATCGTCATCCGCGGACCGCAGGTCATGAAGGGCTACCTCGGCCGCCCCGAGGCGACCGCCGCCATGATCGACGAGGACGGCTGGCTGCACACCGGGGACGTCGGGCACGTCGACGCGGGCGGCTGGCTGTACGTCGTCGACCGCGTCAAGGAACTCATCAAGTACAAGGGCTTCCAGGTGGCCCCCGCCGAACTGGAGGCCCTCCTGCTCACGCACCCCGGCATCGCCGACGCCGCCGTCATCGGCGTCTACGACAGCGACAACAACGAACGGCCGCACGCGTACGTGGTGCGCCAGCCGGCCGCGGAGGACCTCACCGAGGACGACGTCATGAGGTACGTCGCCGAGCGCGTCGCCCCGTACAAGAAGATCAGGCAGGTCGTCTTCATCGAAGGCGTGCCCAGGGCGGCCTCCGGCAAGATCCTGCGGCGGGAACTGAGGGAACGCGCATGACGGCGGTACGACGGGAACCGAGGGAGCGCGCATGACGGTGGTACGGCGGGCGCACGAGCGCGGGATCACCACCCTCGCGCTCGACGCGCCCGAGCGGCGCAACGCCCTCTCCGCCCAACTGGTGGGGGAGCTGGCGGACGCGCTCACGGAGTGCGGCAAGGACGGTGACGTACGCGCCGTCGTCCTCACCCACACCGGCAACACCTTCAGCGCGGGCGCGGACCTGCGCGACCCTCCGCACCCAGATGTCCTCGTCGGTCTCCTGCGCCAGATCGTCGAACTGTCGAAGCCCGTCGTCGCCCGCGTCACCGGCCATGTGCGCGCGGGCGGCCTCGGACTGCTCGGAGCCTGCGACATCGCCGTCGCCTCCCAGGAGGCCACGTTCGCCTTCACGGAGGTACGCATCGGGGTCGCCCCCGCCGTGATCTCGCTGCCCCTGCTGCCACGGCTCGACCCGCGCGCGGTGGCCCGCTACTACCTCACGGGGGAGAAGTTCGACGCGGACGAGGCCGCCCGGATCGGCCTCGTCACGGCGGCGGGCGAGGACGCCGACGACGTACTCGCGCCCGTGCTCGACGGGCTGCGCCGATCCTCCCCGCACGGACTGGCCGAGACGAAACGGCTGCTCACGGCTAAGGTGCTGGACACCTTCGACCGGGACGCGGCCGACCTCACCGCGCTCTCGGCCCGGCTGTTCTCCTCCCCTCAGGCCCGCGAGGGGATGACGGCCTTCCTCGAACGACGGGATCCTCCATGGGTGCGGTGAACAGTGGCGCCACGACGGGCGGCGTGTTGAACGGCGCGCCGCTCGTCGAGCGCGTCCCCAAGCAGGACCGCAGCCGGGCCACCCGCCGGCGCCTCCTGGAAGCCGCGGTCGCCTGCCTCGCCGAACACGGCTGGGCCGGCTCCACGGTCTCCGTCGTCGCCGAACGCGCCGGCGTCTCCCGGGGCGCCGCCCAGCACCACTTCCCGACCCGCGAGGACCTCTTCACGGCAGCCGTCGAGTACGTCGCCGAAGAACGCTCCACCGCCCTGCGCGACCTGTTCCCCGACGGCCCCACGAACCGCCACGCGGTCGTCGCCGCCCTCGTCGACCTCTACACGGGCCCCCTCTTCCGAGCCGCCCTCCACCTCTGGGTGGCCGCCTCCAACGAGGACCAACTACGCCCCCGCGTAACGGAGTTGGAGGCCCACGTGGGCCGCGAGACCCATCGCATAGCCGTGGACCTCCTCAAGGCCGACGAATCCCGCCCCGGCGCCCGGGAAACCGTCCAGGGCTTCCTCGACATGTCCCGAGGCCTCGGCCTCGCCAACCTCCTCACGGACGACGGAGCCCGCCGCGAACGAGTGGTCGCCCAGTGGTCGAAGATCCTGGACGAGGTGCTGGGCTGAGGGCCCTCTCCCTCACGGACTCAGCCGCTCCACCCGCCAGGACCCGTCCTCCCGGGTCACGTAGCGCAGGCGGTCGTGGAGGCGGTTTTCCCGGCCCTGCCAGAACTCGATCGACTGGGGGGCGACGCGGAAGCCGCCCCAGTTCGGGGGGACCGGGACCTGTTCGCCCTCGGGGTAGCGGGTGGCCAGTTCGGCGTACGCGGTGTCCAGGTCGGCGCGGGAGGAGATCACCGCGGACTGGGTGCTCGTCCAGGCACCGAGCTGGGAGCCGTGCGGACGGGTGCGGAAGTACGCGGCCGTCTCGTCGCGGCCCGTGCGCCGGGCCGTACCGCTGACGATGACCTGCCGGGCCATCGCGTGCCACGGGAAGAGCAGGGAGACGTACGGGTTGGCGGCGAGATCGCGCGCCTTGCGGGACTCGTAGTTGGTGAAGAAGACGAAACCCTGCTCGTCGAACTGCTTCAGGAGGACCGTGCGGGAGCTGGGCCGCCCCTCGGCGTCCGCGGTGGAGACGACCATGGCGTTCGGCTCGTACAGCAGGCCGTCGGTCGCGGCCAGGGCGAACCAGCGCCCGAACTGCTCCATCGGGTCGTCGGCCAGCTCGGTCTCGTCGAGTCCCTCCGCCCGGTAGTGCTTGCGCATCAACGCCGGGTCGAGGACGGGTTCACGGTCGGTCACGCCGTCATCCTGCCGCATTCCGAAAGGCGGCAGACGAGCACCCGACAGGCGTGGCCTTCATCACGCCATGGCACTCAGTGCCGCGTACTCTCCCCAAAGGTGGCACCAAGGGATATCGTCCTGCTTCCGAAACGGTTGGGTGACCGCCATCCGGACGGGGCATCACCGGGGTGACGTACGGACCGCGAGTCCACGAGGCGACCGCGGAACCGGACGGCCACCACCCCATCACAGACATATGGTCACGAGCACCCTCGCACACCCCGCAAACCATCTGTCGCACACATCATGAGGAGCCGCCTGATGTCCGACTTCGTACCCGGGCTCGAAGGAGTCGTCGCTTTCGAGACGGAGATCGCCGAACCGGACAAGGAGGGCGGCGCCCTGCGGTACCGGGGCGTCGACATCGAGGACCTGGTCGGCCACGTCTCCTTCGGCAACGTCTGGGGACTGCTCGTCGACGGAGCCTTCAACCCCGGCCTGCCGCCCGCCGAGCCGTTCCCGATCCCCGTCCACTCCGGGGACATCCGCGTGGACGTCCAGTCCGCACTCGCCATGCTGGCACCCGTGTGGGGCCTGCGCCCCCTCCTCGACATCGACGAGCAGCAGGCCCGCGCCGACCTCGCCCGCGCCGCCGTCATGGCCCTCTCGTACGTCGCCCAGTCCGCCCGCGGTCAGGGCCTGGCCATGGTCCCGCAGCGCGAGATCGACAAGGCCCAGTCCGTCGTCGAACGCTTCATGATCCGCTGGCGCGGCGAGCCCGACCCCAAGCACGTCGCGGCCGTCGACGCCTACTGGACGTCCGCCGCCGAACACGGCATGAACGCGTCCACCTTCACGGCCCGCGTCATCGCCTCCACCGGCGCCGACGTGGCGGCGGCCCTCTCGGGAGCCGTCGGCGCCATGTCAGGACCGCTGCACGGCGGCGCCCCCTCCCGCGTCCTCGGCATGATCGAGGAGATCGAACGCACCGGCGACGCCGACGCCTACGTCCGCCAAGCCCTCGACAAGGGCGAGCGGCTGATGGGCTTCGGCCACCGCGTGTACCGCGCCGAGGACCCCCGCGCACGCGTCCTGCGCCGCACCGCCCGCGAACTCGGCGCCCCCCGCTTCGAGGTCGCCGAGGCACTGGAGAAGGCGGCCCTGGCGGAACTCCACGCCCGCCGCCCGGACCGCGTCCTCGCCACGAACGTCGAGTTCTGGGCCGCCATCGTCCTCGACTTCGCCGAGGTCCCGGCCCACATGTTCACCTCGATGTTCACCTGCGCCCGCACCGCCGGCTGGTCCGCCCACATCCTGGAACAGAAGCGCACGGGCCGGCTCGTACGGCCCTCCGCCCGCTATGTCGGACCGGGCACCCGCAACCCGCACGAGATCCAGGGCTACGAAGACATCGCCCACTGATTTCTCATGTGTGCAGGGCCCACGTGCGCACGGCCCATGTGGCGGCGCCCCACGGGGTGCCGCCACACCTGTCTCACCCGGGTCACGCGGGGACCAGCAGCTCCGCGTGATGACGGGCCGCGACCAGCGGATGCGCCCGCAGCTTGCCCTTCAGCTCGTTCCGCCCGTACTCCGCGAAGAGCGGGTTCGCCGGGTCGCTCGTCACCCCGGGCGCCGCGGACGCGTACGGGAAGGGCAGCGGCTCGATCCGGGCGTCGAGCCGGGGGTTGTAGAAGAAGGGAACGGAGAACCGCTCGGTGGCCCCGACCGGACTCACCACCCGGTGGTTGGTGGCGACGAGATACCCGTCGGTGGCCACCTCCAGCAGCTCACCCAGATTCACCACGAACGCCCCCGGGATCGGCGGCACGTCATGGAACAGCCCGTCCTCCCGCTGCACCTGCAACCCGCCCACCTGGTCCTGCAACAGCAGCGTCAGGAACCCGTAGTCCTTGTGCGCCCCGACCCCCTGACCGGCGCCGTCCCCCGCACTGCCCGGATACCGGACCAGCTTCAGATGCGGATGGGCACCCTCGCCGAACACCGGCTCGTAGAAACCGGCGGGCGCACCAATGGCGGCGAGCAGCTCGCGCAGGAGCCGCGCCGCGACCGAGCTGAGCCGGTCGATCCACGCCAGGGCGGCGGTACGCAGCTCCGGCAGCGCGGCGGGCCACTGGTTGGGCCCCTCCAGCCACCAGTACGCCGGCTCACCGGGACCGGGGGTCCGCGCGGGCCGCTCCGCCCCTATGTCGAGCTGGTCGCGCCAGTCCCGACTGCCGCCGGTGCGCTCGTCACCGGTCCGCGTATAGCCGCGGAAATGCGGCGAGTTGACGTTGTCGATCGCCAGCCGGTCCGCCTCCGGAAGCGCGAAGAACCGGCGCATCGCGTCGAGCAGGGCGGCTGTCTCGCCTTCCCCCACCCCGTGCCCCACGAGCTGGAAGAACCCCACGTCGTGCGCGGCACTGTGCAACTGCGCGTGCAACAGCGCACGCGCCTGCGGCCCACGATCGGCCGCGGAGAGATCAATGATCGGAAGCTGCTGATACGGCTGATCCGACGGGTTGGTCTGATCCGACGGGTTCGTCGCCACGTTCAGGTTCTTCAGGTTCGTCATGGTGTGCGTCCGCATGGGTTACGGGCCCGGGGCAGCCGCCGAGGGTGGGGCGGGGGCCACAGGTGCCAGGTGAAAGAGCTAAGGGGGCTGAGGTCAGGCAGAAAGCCGACAGCCCATGCTCGTGACGCGCACGTAGTCCACGTGACGGCGTCGAACGAGCATCGGAAGCATGGCGCAAGAGTACTCCGGCTCACCCAATACGCCAGTGCCGCGCTTCACACACCTGCGAAACGCAGACGACCCGCGAACTCTGGTCCCCTCCGAGGAGGGAGCCGGCCGGACTTACCGGCGAGCTCGCGGGTCGGGTGACTGCTTGAGATTGGGCCGGTTGCACGCTCGTCTCACGCGCTGGTCCGGCACCGCACTGAATGTGGTGACGGGCCGCTAGCCCGCAGCCACCTCTCCTGTCCGGTTTTCATACATCTGCCGAACCACCTCCTTTCCGGAATGGCCACACTCTAGGAACTGTTCACACGTCGCTCAACCGGTTTTCGCGATGGGGACGGCAGGGGCTCTTGCCTGGCGGCGTACCCGTAGCCATCGCCCCGCTGCACAAGCCGGAGGTTCTTGTAGGAGACGCTGAACCGGCCTGCCGGTGTCGTGAGGGTGTGCTGCCCCCTGGACCGTACGGAGAGGCGTCCTGTCCAGGCGCCTGCCCACTTGCCGCTGGGCACGGTGGCGCGTACGAGGTCCCCGGTGACATAGCCGAAGTGCTGCTTCACCCGGTTGCGCCGAAGGCGAGGAAACCCGAACCGGTTCGGAGTGGTGCGGGAGTACGAGCCGCGTCCGGTCGCCTTGACGATGAGGACCTGCACCGGCAGCCGGACGATCGCGTCGCCGCTCTCGTGATCCAGACGTCCGACGGACAGGGCGTCCAAGGTGTGGGTCTTGACCAGTCCCATGGCTGTGCGGTTCCACTTGGTACGGCCGCCCGACCACGCGTGGACCGGTCTCCCGAGGGTTTCCAAAGCCTTTGTGAGCCGCCATCGGGTGGCGTTCATGACTGCGGCGTCATGGAGCGGTCTCCTGACCTGTCGGAGGATCTTCGCGAGGCGATCGGGTCGGTGGGCCAGAAAGATTTCGACGGGCGTGCTGTCTTTGGTCTGGTTGCAGGGAACGCAGGCGAGGACGAGGTTCGAGACGCGGTCCGAGCCTCCGCGGCTCCGGGGCCGGAGGTGGTCGATGTTCAGAGGTACGCCGGTGGCGTCGCAGTACGCGCAGGCGCGGTTCCACTTGGTGAGGAGGTAGGAGCGGATTTCGGTTCCGGCGAGCGTGCCCTGTTGTCGCTTGGCTCCGGTGAGGGGTCTGCCTGCGCTCATGGCGTGGGTGTCGAAGGCGACGCGTTCCATGTGGATCTCGGTGACGGGTGCGTATCGGCACATGCGCCTGGCCAGGGAGAGGGTGGTGTCGACGCGGTGGCGCAGTGAGGGAGGCAGCCATCCTCCGGGGCGGGTGCGGTTGTCCGAGCGGGGTGCTCGGTAGCGGCAGTTGGCGGACCGTCGTCTGCGCCGGTACCCGGCGCGCTGTTGCATGCACATGCGGATCTGCTCGCCCCGGTGCTGGAGTTCGACTGAGATCAGCCCGCGCCGGACGGTGACAGTGGCCCCCTGCTCGTTGGCTTCCTTCTTCTCGTCGGTGAGGGCGAGACCCGTGCCCTTAGAGCCGGGGTCGATGCGTAACTGCACGCCGTCGACCTCTGACTCGGCGAGGGTGCGGTCCTTCAACCGGATGGTGAAGGGAACCTGCCGGGCGACCACGGCCCGCCCCTTGCCGAGGAGTTCGCGTGCGCGGGCGGGATGGCAGGGCATGAGGGGCCGGCCGTCCTTGGAGAGGACGAAGACCCTGCTCGCGCCGATGCCACCGGCGTACGCGTGGACGTGTGTGGGAACGTCACCGCTCCCGTTCTCTGCCGTCTCCATCGCCGAAGCGCTGGTTGCGGTGTGACGCCGACGGGGTCCGGTGCCACGCCCGTCGGTCTCCCCTCGCCCATGTTCCCTGCCGGTGCCCCGCGCGGTGGCGGGGTGTCCGTGAGCCGTTTCGTCCCTGCTCCCAGGGGTGTCTGCTCCCACGGATTCCAGAGCAGGCTGCTGAGGAAGCACAGCCTGGTGGGTCTGCTCGCCTGCGGGAAACGTAGTCATCGAGGGCACCTCCCTGATCTTCGGATCGTGATGACTGGGGCTGGTCACTCGGCCTGTGCGTACATGTGCATGCATATGTACGCACAGGCTGCGGCTTGTGGCCGAGGAGCGAGTGTCCTTTCGGCGTGCGCACAGACAACGCTAGCGATCAAGGGCCCCAGAGGGAGACGATCTCCTCCGAAAACGCCCATCCGTGCGAATCAGTCCCATTCCTCGAACGCGCACCCGATCTTGCTGCTACGTACGCTGACCCGGCGGCGCCTGCTGTGACCTGGGACCCCGCCGATCCGCACGTTCCCGTCCGGCGATCCCGGTGTCCGGTGTGGCTGCGTCCATGTCTGGCCTCCAAGCCTGGGCGGCCTTGGCCCCACACAACGATTTCCTCAATCTTGTGGGAACCAGATGTGGGCTGCGTCACGTTCGAGTTGAATGATTCCTAGTGAGTGATTCGTAGTGAGTGAAGTGAGTGATCAGACGCGCGGGCACACCGCGCAGGACACGCCGACACGGCCTGCAGGGGGTGCCAGGTGAGTGCTTCGCGGCGTAGTGGGACCACGGACGAGCTCGGGCCGCAGGAGCCCGAGCGGGACGGGGCCGATCTGCTCGCCGCTCTGCTCGACGGGATGGACGCGGCGCTGTGCGCGTTCGACGCCGACGGAGTGGTGACGCACTGGAACCGGGAGGCGGAGCGGATCCTCGGCTGGACCGCGGCCGAGGCGGTCGGACGGCAGGGGTTCGCCGGCTGGGCCGTACGGCCCGCGGACGCCGAGGAGGTCGAGGGCCGGCTGCTCTCCGCGATGCAGGCACCCGGACGGCAGGTCCACGAGTTCGCGCTGCTCACCAAGGACGGCGGCCGGGTGCTCGTACGGACCCAGTCGGCCGCCGTGCCGGGTCCCGACGGGAAGCCGGCCGGGGTGTACTGCGCCTTCAGCGAGGTGCACGCGCAGATCGATCTGGAGCGGTCGATCGCGCTGAGCGAGGCGCTGTTCGACGACGCCTCGTGGGGTGTCGTGCTCGTCGACGCCGATCTGCGGCCCGCCGTCGTCAACGCGCACGCGGCGCGCGCGTTTGGTGCGGGGCGTACGGCCGTACTGGGGCGCCCCCTGGGTGAGCTGCTCGCGCAGGGCGTGGAGGAACTGGAGAGCGCGCTCACGCACGTCCTCGCCGAGGGCGCTCCGCCCGCGCCCGCCGAGATGTGGGTGACCGTGCGGACCGCCGAGGGCGAGCAGCGGCGGTGCTGGCGCAGCGGCTTCCTGCGGCTCGCCTCGCCGCTCGCGGAAGAGCCGGTTCCGCTCGGGGTGGGCTGGCTCTTCCAGGACGTGACCGAGGCCAAGCAGACCGAGCAGGAGGCGGCGCTCCTGCGGTTCAGGACCAACCAGCTGCACCGGGCCGCGCGGGCCGCCGCCGAGTGTGAGGACCCGGCGGAGGCCGCGAGCGTCCACCTCGACTTCGCCCTCGCCGGCTTCGCCGACCACGCGCTGATCGACCGGGTGGCCGGTGGTGCCGTGCCCGACGGCGAGGGGCCGGTCCGGCTCGTACGGGCCGCTGCCACGCCTTCCGGGGCGCCGGGGCCGAGTCTTCCCGCGGGGCGGGCGGGGCTGCCCGTGCGGTATGCCGACGGGCATCCTGCGCTTCAGTGTGTGGAGCGGATCGGGTCCGTACGGGCCAGTGCGGGGGCGGCGCGTGCGGGGGCCGGGGCGAGTGAGCCCGAGCGGGCGCGTGAGTGGGCTGTCGCCCGGCAGTGGCCGCCGGACTCCGTCCATGCCTTGTGCGCGGTGCTGCGCAGTCGGGGGCGGACGCTGGGCGTCGTCACGTTCCTGCGTGGGTCCAGTCGTACGCAGTTCGAGCGGCTCGACGCCACGTACGCGGAGGATGTCGCCGTTCGGATCGCGGCGGCGCTGGATCTGGGGGAGGCGTTGGAGGGGAGGGGGTGAGGTGGGCCGGGGGGCTCGCCTCAAGGGTCTTTCGCCCCCGCCGCCCCTGCCCATTCCCGTCCCTTTCCGGGGGCTCCGCCCCCAGACCCCCGCATCGCGCTGAACGCGCTCGTCCTCAAACGCCGGACGGGCTGGAGGTTTTTAGGGGCGCGGGGAACTGCGCGATCAGCCACTGACGGCCCGCAGATTCAGTACCGCCTCCTCCGGAGGATCAACGGCGGTAGAAGATCCGGTCCCCGTACTCCTCGAACACGCGGCCGTTCCACTCGTGGCCGCCGTCGACGTTGCCGGAGCGCAGGAGCGGGGGCTCGATGCCGCGGTCGGCGAGGGTGCCCGCCGCGGTGGCCATGACCGCCTGGAGGAGGGCGGAGGTCACGACCGTGGAGGCGGGCGCGAACGGTGCCGGGACGGATTCGAGCGTGAGCTCCGCGTCGCCGATCGCGATCTTCGAGTCGAGGACGATGTCGCAGTGGTCCTTCAGATACGTACCCGAGGTGTGCCGGGACTTCGTCTCGGAGGCGTACGCGACCGACGTGACCCCGATGACCTTGAGGCCAAGCGCGCGGGCGTGCATCGCCATCTCCACGGGCAGGGCGTTGCGCCCGGAGAGGGAGATGATCACGAGTACGTCGCCGGAGCGGGCCGGGCTGGTGTCGAGGACGGCGCTCGCCAGGCCGTCGACCCGTTCCAGCGCGGAGCCCAGTGTCGCCGGGACGACGTCCACCCCGACGGCACCCGGTACGGCGAGCAGGTTCATCAGCGCGAGGCCGCCCGCCCGGTACACCAGGTCCTGCGCGGCCAGCGACGAGTGCCCGGCGCCGAACGCGAAGAGCCGCCCGCCGTCGGCGACCGTGTCGGCGATGAGCGTCCCGGCGGCCTCGACGGCCCCGGCCTCCTCGTCCCGCACCCGCTGCAGCAGGCCGATCGCGGCGTCGAAGAACTGCCCGGCCAGCTTGCTGTCGCCCATGCGCGAAGCCCTCTCTCCCCGTCCACACCCGGTCGTGTCGCGGATCACGTTGCGGTCTGTACCAGTGCTGTGTCAATACGGTCGGCAGGGGCGACACTGGGTGCTGAGGGCCCCCGTTCCCGCCCGGCCGAGCTCATGTCCGGCCGTTCGCTCCGGCACTCGTCACCACGCGGTTTCACCTGCGCGGCACGGTTGTCAGTGGGATGCGTCAGAATTGGTGCCAGGGCCAGCGCACACGCCGGTGAGCCACTCAGCCTCCGGCAGAGCTAATCGAGGGGCACGTATGTCCGGACTGATCGACACCACGGAGATGTATCTCCGCACCATCCTCGAGCTGGAGGAGGAAGGTGTGGTCCCCATGCGCGCCCGTATCGCCGAGCGGCTCGACCAGAGCGGGCCGACGGTCAGCCAGACCGTGGCGCGCATGGAGCGCGACGGCCTGGTGTCCGTCGCCAGCGACCGGCACCTGGAGCTCACGGACGAGGGCCGCCGGCTCGCGACGCGCGTGATGCGCAAGCACCGCCTCGCCGAGTGTCTGCTCGTCGACGTGATCGGTCTGGAGTGGGAGCAGGTGCACGCCGAGGCCTGCCGCTGGGAGCACGTGATGAGCGAGGCCGTCGAGCGGCGCGTGCTCGAACTGCTGCGTCACCCCACCGAGTCGCCGTACGGCAACCCGATCCCGGGCCTGGAGGAGCTGGGCGAGAAGGACGGGGCGGACCCCTTCCTGGACGCGGGCATGGTGTCGCTGGCCGATCTCGACCCCGGGCTCGACGGCAAGACGGTCGTCGTCCGTCGCATCGGTGAGCCGATCCAGACGGACGCGCAGCTGATGTACACGCTGCGGAGGGCGGGCGTGCAGCCCGGGTCCGTCGTCAGCGTGACGGAGTCCGCGGGTGGGGTGCTGGTGGGCAGTGGCGGTGAGGCGGCGGAGCTGGAGTCGGATGTGGCGTCGCACGTTTTCGTCGCGAAGCGGTAGCGCTCCGCTTGGCTGCAGTTGCTTCGTCTGCGGGTGAGTGGGGGCTGGTCGCGCAGTTCCCCGCGCCCCTGTCGGGGCGTCGTTGTGTGGCCCTGCCCAATTGCGAGCTTCATCTTCAACTCCCGTAACACACAACCCAGTTGTCCCACCTCGTTGTTCGCTCAGAAATGAAGATTCAGTGCGCGGAATCGCAGCGGTCGGGCCGTTTGCGTGCGAGGCTGTCGCGAGAGGCATATGACCTGAGGGCTCTTGACCGTGGCGGCAGCGGCGCCGGTGCGCGGTCGGGGAGGGGGCGGGAGGATGTGCCGCGGACATGGCGAGGGCCCCGGCGCCCTGAGGCGCCGGGGCCTGTCCTCCCCTGTGCTGACCCGGAGCCCCGAGCTCCCAGGGTCATTCCCCACGGACCGTTTTCCCCGAGCGGCCCGCCTCCCGTTGAAGATCTCCCCTCGACGGCGGCGGTCAATCCTTGAGCGAGGTCACTCGAAGGAGGGGTGTTGTCGCCAAGACACCCATCTTCGAATGCGCATTCGATAGCGTATGAGTGACGGAACCACTACGGATTACGCAGGAAGAACCAGCAGGAGCACCGGTACGACCAGCGGTACGAGTGGACCGGCCGGTTCGTGCGGGACGACCCGGCCGAGCGGATCAAGGGGGGTGCCAACGTATGGTGCGGCGCATCGACGTGAGCGGTGCGGGTGGCGTACGCCTCGCCGCCTGGGAGTTCGCCGACTCTCCCAAGATCGATCCTCCGAGGGGTGACCCTTCGGGGGCCGGCACCGCGTCCGGGGAGATCGAGCGTGCGCCCGGCGTGCTGTTACTGCACGGCCTCATGGGCCGTGCATCCCACTGGGCGCCCACCGCCCGCTGGCTCTCCGAGCGGCATCGCGCCGTCGCGCTCGACCAGCGGGGCCACGGCCAGAGCGACAAGCCGCCCGAGGCCTCCTACACCCGCGGTGCGTACGTCGAGGACGCCGAGGCCGCCCTCGAACAGCTGGACCTCGGCCCGGCCGTCCTCATAGGTCACGCCATGGGCGCCCTGACCGCCTGGCAGCTCGCCGCCAAGCGCCCCGACCTCGTGCGCGGCCTGGTCATCTGCGACATGCGGGCCTCGGCGCTGGGAGCCGCCTCGCAGCGCGAGTGGGAGGACTGGTTCAAGGCCTGGCCGGTCCCGTTCGCCACACTCGCCGACGTACGGAAGTGGTTCGGCGAGGACGACCCCTGGGTGGAGCGCCCGAACCCCTCGCGCGGTGAGTTCTACGCCGAGGTGATGGCCGAGTCGCCGGACGGCTGGCGGCCCGTCTTCGAGCCCGAGCAGATGCTCAAGTCCCGCGAGACCTGGGTGTACGACGCGCACTGGGAGGAGCTGACGCAGGTCCAGTGCCCGGCCCTCGTCGTCCGTGGCCTCGACGGTGAGCTCGGCCGGGCGGAGTCCCAGGAGATGGTCCGTGTCCTGCCGAACGGGCAGTACGCGGAGGTGGCCGATGCGGGGCATCTTGTCCACTACGACCAGCCGGAGGCTTGGCGGGCGGCCGTTGAGCCCTTCCTGGACGAGGCGCTCCGCTAGGCCGTAGGCCGTCCGGACAAAGATTGCGCAGTTTCCCGCGCCCCTGAAAAACGGGGCGCGGGCCCGCGCCCCGGCCCCTCAGCCCTTGCTCACCGCCGCCAGGATCTCCGGCAGTTGCCGTGCTGTTCGTGGGGCGGCCAGGTGTAGGCCTGCCAGGGCGATGGCCGCTCCGTAGGCGGTTCCGATCGGGAGGAGGAGCCAGGTCCAGTCCTGGCCGTCCGACGAGACGTTCAGCCAGATGGCGAGGGTGATGACGGGGGCGCAGAGCAGGGCGGCCGCGATCATGCCGCCGAAGATCGAGAATCCGGCGAGGCTCGCCTGGCCGGGAGCCACGTTCTTGTAGCTCTCCTGCGGGATCGAGTACGGGAAGCGGGCCGAGGACCAGGCTCCGGTCGCCAGCATCGCGCCGAGCAGTGCGAAGGACAGGCCGAACACCTCGGGCAGCGAGCGCCAGTCGCCAAGCAGCGCCGTCGTGAGGACGCACACGAGGGCCGCGTACGGAAGGGTGATCACCAGGAGTGCCAACGCCCGTGCCCGCAGCTCGACATACGCGTCCCGGGTCGACGAGATCGTCATCGCGACCATCCAGAACGCAGACGTGTCCTGCCCGAACTGGTTGTACATCTGGATGCCGAGCATGCCCGCCGCGAAGCAGGCGAAGTAGATCGAGCCGGTGCCCTGCAGCGCGTTGAACACCGGCACGATCAGACCGATCGCGAGCGAGGTCACCCACGCGGCCTTGGTCTTCGGGTCCCGCCACACGTACCGCAGGCTGCGCTCCATGACCGTGCCCGTGCGCCCCGCGGGCAGCAGCCGGCCGAGTCCGGAGGAACGGCCCGCCTTGTCCCGGGAGGGCTCGGCGGCCTGCAGCGTCGAGCCGTCCGGCGAGGTCATCAGCCGGGTCAGACTCCGCTGCCAGAGGGCCAGCAGCACTGCCAGCGCCACCCCGCTCAGGGCGAGCTGGGCGAGGCCGACGGCGTACGAGCCCTCGCTGACGGAGTCCACCGCGCCGAGCGCCGACGCGGGCGGCACCCAGCGGACCACGTCGGCCGCCGGGTCCAGCGTGGACAGGCCCGACGAACCGAGCTTCTGCGCCCCGAAGTTGACGACCTGCGCGCCCACCGCGATCACCAGACCGCTCAGGACGGCCAGGTCGCGGCCCTTGCGGCTGGTCAGCAGCCGGGTGTTGGCGGTCGCGATGGTCCGCGCGAGGGCCACGCACACCAGGAGCGCGAGGACGACCGCGACGACTCCGGTGACGTACGCCGCCGCCCCGTGCGCCATCGCGACGACCGAACCGACGAGCAGGCACAGCGTGAACAGCGGGCCTATGCCGACCAGCGAGGCCACCAGCAACGCGCGTACGAGCGGCTGCGGGCGCAGTGGCAGCATCACCAGGCGGGTCGGGTCGAGGGTCTCGTCGCCGCCGGAGAAGAAGAGCGGCATCACGGCCCAGCCGAGCGCCAGTACGGCGGTGAGCAGCACCGTCACCGTCATCGCGTGGGTGTTGCCGCGCAGCGCGATCAGTCCGATGAGCTGGAGCGCGGCGAACAGCAGCACGATGACGAGCGACGCCACGTACACGGCCCGCCGCCCCGCCGACTGCCGCAGCCCGTTGCGCAGCAGCGACAGCTTCAGCCGTACGACGACGGGGGTGATGGAGGCGGTCGAGGTGGCGGGGGCCTTCGTGGCGGTTGCGGCGCTCATCGGGCGCCGCCGCCCAGCCAGTCGAGGTCGGAGCCGGTGTCGCGGGCGCTCGCCCCGACGAGTTCGAGGAAGGCCTGCTGGAGGGAGGGCGCCTCGCCGCGCACCTCGGTGAGCGGGCCGTGGGCGCGGATGCGGCCCGCGGCCATGACGGCCACCCAGTCGCACAGCGACTCGACGAGCTCCATCACATGGGAGGAGAAGACGACGGTCGCGCCGGAGGCGGTGTAGCGCTCCAGGACCCCGCGGATCGTCTGCGCGGAGACCGGGTCGACGCCCTCGAACGGCTCGTCCAGGAACAGCACTTCCGGGTTGTGCAGCAGCGCGGCCGCGAGCCCGATCTTCTTGCGCATGCCGGTCGAGTAGTCGACGACGAGTTTGTGCTGGGCGCCGGCGAGGTCGAGCACGTCGAGTAGCTGGGTGGCCCGCTTGTCGACCTCGGCACCGGGCAGTCCGCGCAGCCGCCCCGTGTACGCGAGGAGTTCCCGTCCCGAGAGCCGCTCGAAGAGCCGCAGCCCCTCGGGCAGGACCCCGATCCGGGCCTTGACCTCCACGGGGTCGCGCCACACGTCGTGTCCGACGACCTCCACGGACCCCTGATCGGGCCGCAGCAGCCCGGTCACCATCGACAGAGTCGTGGTCTTCCCCGCCCCGTTGGGCCCGACCAGCCCGATGAACTGCCCTGCGGGCAACTCCAGATCGATCCCCGCGACGGCGACCTGCTCCCCGAACCGCTTCCAAAGCCCCCGCACCCGCACGGCCACCGCGTCGTTCACCCGCACTCCCTCCGTCATGCAGGGCACGATACGGGGACCGGCGCCCCGATAGGGGCGCGGGGAACTGCGCAGTCTTTTAGGGGCGCGGGGCTGTGCACATATGCGGCTCCGCCGCGGGGCGCGACCAGCCCCCACCGACCCGCAGCCGAAGAACCGGCCCAAGCGGAGCTATCGTCGAGCGTCTCGCCCACAGGCGTAGGCCAAGGGCGAGATCAGTTCCTCGGCGTCCGGCAGCCACCGATTCGCCGGAGTCGGCCGGCAGGCCCACTGCACAGCCCCCCGAGCCCCGAACCGCGTAGGCGGCGCAGCCACATACGTACCTTCGCCCAGCACATTCAGATCAAGAGAAGCAAGCGGCCACCCGAGCTTCCGCACAAGATCGGGCACCTTCACAGCGGCACCCGGCAACACGAAGAACTGCATCCGCCGGTCCGGCGTACACGTCACCGGCCCGAGCGTCAGCTCCATCCGCCTCATCCGGGCGAGCGCGAGAAACCCCGAGGTCTCGGGGACGTCGATCGCGTCGAACGTCCGCCCCGTGGGCAACAGGATCGACGCCGACGGCTGCTTCGCCCACAGCCGACGCGCGACGGTCGCACTGCCCGTGGCCTGCGTCGCCCAGTCCTCACGCGCCGGATGCGCGCCGGGCACGGCGCACGAGGGCTCGCCGCACGAGCAGCGCTGCACCCCGTCGGCGGCTTCCAGCCAAGTGCCTGGGAACACGTCCCAATGGCGCTCTTCGGCATAGCGCACGGCGATGTCCTGCAGCGACTCGCCTCGCTGCTTCGGGATCTGGGCGGTCTCGGTGCCTGCGATCGTCTCTTCCACGCTGAACTCAACTCCCGCACCCACCAGGGGTTACGCCCACCCGTCTCCCGCCACCGCGCTTCTTGGGAAAACCCTTCGGGCTTGCACCTTTTTTCCCCGCGCGCGGGGGAGGAGCACCGATTCCACACGTGGGGCGCATGGATGCATCTGTGGGGGCGCGCATGGGAGGCGGCAGCGGGGGGTGGGTAGCCACCGGAGGGGCGGGCAGCAGCCTTTACCCCGGCAATCCTCACATGTCTCGCATCTTCGGTATGTCCGCGGGGCATTGATCTTCGAGGCCGGATCTTTTCGCTCCCCGGCAGGGGTGCGGGAGGTCCCGGTCACTGAGGACCGTCAACTCGGTGCGTGGGCAGGCACCGCAGCCACAGGGGGTACGCCAATGGCCGCAAGGCCTCTCGTCGCGCGGCAGCCGAACGAACGACTGCAGGCGCTCATCCAGGAAGCGGGCTGTTCCAACGCCGGGCTGGCCCGCCGGGTCAACATGTGCGGCGCGGAGCACGGCCTCGACCTGCGCTACGACAAGACGTCCGTGGCGCGCTGGCTGCGGGGACAGCAGCCGCGCGGACGGGCGCCCGCGATCATCGCCGAGGCGCTCGGCCGCAAGCTGGGCCGGACCGTCACGATCGACGAGATCGGCATGGCGAACGGCAAGAACCTCGCCTCCGGCGTGGGGCTGCAGTTCTCGCCGACCGTCCTCGGGGCGATCGAGCAGGTCTGCGAGCTGTGGCGCAGCGACGTGGGGCGGCGGGACTTCCTGTCGGGCTCGTCCGTCGCGTCCTCCGCGCTCGTAGAGCCGAGCCGGGACTGGCTGATCTCCTCGCCGGACGCGCAGGTGTCGCGTGCGGCCGGGCCACGGGTCGGGCAGTCCGACGTGGCGGCGGTGAGCGCGATGACCCAGGCGCTGGTCGACCTCGACCACCAGTACGGCAGCGGGCACGTGCGCCCGGTCGTCGTGCACTACCTGAACAGTGTCGTTTCCGGGCTGCTCGCCGGCTCGTACCGGGAAGCGGTCGGGCGTGAACTCTTCGCGGCGGTCGCGCGGTTGACGGAGCTGGCCGGCTACATGGCGGTCGACACCGGACAGCCGGGGCTCGCCCAGCGGTACTACATCCAGGCGCTGCGGCTCGCGCAGGCGGCGGGCGACCGCGGGTACGGCGGGTACGTGCTCGCCGCGTCCATGAGCCACCTGGCGGCGCAGCTCGGGAATCCGCGGGAGATCGCGCAGTTGGCTCGGGCGGCGCAGGAGGGCGCGCGCGGGCGGGTCACACCGCGCGCGGAGTCGATGTTCCACGCCGCGGAGGCGCGGGGGCACGCGTTGATGGGCGACGCGCGTTCGGCACAGGCGGCGTCCGGTCGGGCCGTGGCGGCGCTGGAGCAGGCCGATCCGGATTCGGGCGACGACCCGCGGTGGATCGCGCACTTCGACGAGGCGTATCTGGCCGACGAGTTGGCGCATTGTCACCGGGACCTCGGGCAGTCGGAGGCGGCCGCTCGGTGCGCTCAGGAATCCCTCGCCGGGCACCCCGAGACGCGCGCGAGGCGCCGCGCCATCGGGTACGTACTGCTGGCCACCGCGCAGGTCCAGCAGCGCGAGGTCGAGCAGGCCTGCCACACCGGTCTGCGCGCGGTCGAACTGCTCGGCACGCTGCGCTCCAACCGCGGGGCGGAGTACCTGGACGACTTCCAACAGCGCCTGGAGCCCTACCGGGACGAGCCGGTGGTACGGGAGTTCGGGGCGCGCATGGACCTGCAGGCGGCGGCCTGATCCGCCGGACGGGCCCGGGGTCTACGCGGGAGTGAACGCGGGGTGAACGGAGGGCTGTGAGGCGAAAGGAGGCATAAACAGCGTCTTGGGGGGCGGATTCGTTACTGCCGCCCCCGGAGACAGCCGTCACGACCTGTGCTGCGTGGCACCGGGTTGTGGGGACCCGGTAGCGTGAACCGACGATTCCGAAGGTCCCCCATTCGTAGGAGTCCCGGTGACGCACAACGGACAGGGCGACGAGCCCTCGGCGCAGCCCGCGCGCGAAGGCATCGTGCTGCCGTCCGACGGCGGCGAACCCCTCCTGCCGGGCCAGACGGGCGACCGCGCCGTTCCGGCGGGCGGTCAGGCCTGGGACCAGCCGTGGGGTCCGGGACCCGCTTCGGGGGCCTCTCCGGAGCCCGGGCAGGGTTGGACGCCGACCGGTGAATGGGGTAGTGCGGGCCAGGACCAGGGTGCGGGTGCGCAGGCGCCCGGCTGGGGCGCGCAGCACGCGGGTCAGGGCGGGGCCGCTCCGGCTCCGGGCGCCCCGGCCCAGGACGCGCCCCCGCAGATCTCCAGTTGGACCGCCGCCCAGGGGCCGGACGCGGGCGCACAGCCGCCGGGCTGGGGCACGACCCCTTCGGGACCGGAAGGCCAGGGAGGCCCGGGAGCCCGGACTCCGGGCTGGGACGGGTCGGCCCCGGGCGCCGGTGCCGGTGCGCAGGGCGGATACGCCGGGCAGCCGTCGCAGTACGCCGATCCGACGGCCCAGTACGGGGCCCAGGGCACGGCGGGTGGCCCGTGGGGCGGCCCGCAGGCGCCGAACTCCGGCGGCCGGCTCCCGCCGCAGAACCCCGGTGCGGGCTCCGTGCCCCAGCAGGGGTCGGGCGCCGGGACGCCCCTCCCGCACGGGGGCGCGCCGGCGAACGGGTACGGCGCCCCGCAGACTCCGGGTGCGTACGCACCCGGTATCGCGCAGGGACAAGCACACGCACAAGGTCCTGCCGGGGCGCAGGCTCCGGGCGGTTACGGCTATCCGCAGGCCCCCGCGGGCCACGCGGCGCCGCAGCCGCAGCCGCAGGGCCCCGACCGTGGTGGCGAATCCGGGTTGCGCCGCATCCAATGCCACAGCATCACCTCTCTGACCTGG
>NZ_JAPWHT010000839.1:0-1855 GCF_027270795.1 Streptomyces sp. ActVer | reverse complement strand
TATCTTGATGCGCCCGATCAAATCTCTCGCGAGCGTGCACTCGAGTTGCTAAAACCGCTGCTGGAAGATGAAAAGGCGCTGAAGGTCGGGCAAAACCTGAAATACGATCGCGGTATTCTGGCGAACTACGGCATTGAACTGCGTGGGATTGCGTTTGATACCATGCTGGAGTCCTACATTCTCAATAGCGTTGCCGGGCGTCACGATATGGACAGCCTCGCGGAACGTTGGTTGAAGCACAAAACCATCACTTTTGAAGAGATTGCTGGTAAAGGCAAAAATCAACTGACCTTTAACCAGATTGCCCTCGAAGAAGCCGGACGTTACGCCGCCGAAGATGCAGATGTCACCTTGCAGTTGCATCTGAAAATGTGGCCGGATCTGCAAAAACACAAAGGGCCGTTGAACGTCTTCGAGAATATCGAAATGCCGCTGGTGCCGGTGCTTTCACGCATTGAACGTAACGGTGTGAAGATCGATCCGAAAGTGCTGCACAATCATTCTGAAGAGCTCACCCTTCGTCTGGCTGAGCTGGAAAAGAAAGCGCATGAAATTGCAGGTGAGGAATTTAACCTTTCTTCCACCAAGCAGTTACAAACCATTCTCTTTGAAAAACAGGGCATTAAACCGCTGAAGAAAACGCCGGGTGGCGCGCCGTCAACGTCGGAAGAGGTACTGGAAGAACTGGCGCTGGACTATCCGTTGCCAAAAGTGATTCTGGAGTATCGTGGTCTGGCGAAGCTGAAATCGACCTACACCGACAAGCTGCCGCTGATGATCAACCCGAAAACCGGGCGTGTGTATACCTCTTATCACCAGGCAGTAACTGCAACGGGACGTTTATCGTCAACCGATCCTAACCTGCAAAACATTCCGGTGCGTAACGAAGAAGGTCGTCGTATCCGCCAGGCGTTTATTGCGCCAGAGGATTATGTGATTGTCTCAGCGGACTACTCGCAGATTGAACTGCGCATTATGGCGCATCTTTCGCGTGACAAAGGCTTGCTGACCGCATTCGCGGAAGGAAAAGATATCCACCGGGCAACGGCGGCAGAAGTGTTTGGTTTGCCACTGGAAACCGTCACCAGCGAGCAACGCCGTAGCGCGAAAGCGATCAACTTTGGTCTGATTTATGGCATGAGTGCTTTCGGTCTGGCGCGGCAATTGAACATTCCACGTAAAGAAGCGCAGAAGTACATGGACCTTTACTTCGAACGCTACCCTGACGTGCTGGAGTATATGGAACGCACCCGTGCTCAGGCGAAAGAGCAGGGCTACGTTGAAACGCTGGACGGACGCCGTCTGTATCTGCCGGATATCAAATCCAGCAATGGTGCTCGTCGTGCAGCGGCTGAACGTGCAGCCATTAACGCGCCAATGCAGGGAACCGCCGCCGACATTATCAAACGGGCGATGATTGCCGTTGATGCGTGGTTACAGGCTGAGCAACCGCGTGTACGTATGATCATGCAGGTACACGATGAACTGGTATTTGAAGTTCATAAAGATGATGTTGATGCCGTCGCGAAGCAGATTCATCAACTGATGGAAAACTGTACCCGTCTGGATGTGCCGTTGCTGGTGGAAGTGGGGAGTGGCGAAAACTGGGATCAGGCGCACTAGTAACGGCTGCTAACAAAGCCCGAAAGGAAGCTGAGTTGGCTGCTGCCACCGCTGAGCAATAACTAGCATAACCCCTTGGGGCCTCTAAACGGGTCTTGAGGGGTTTTTTGCTGAAAGGAGGAACTATATCCGGATTGGCGAATGGGACGCGCCCTGTAGCGGCGCATTAAGCGCGGCGGGTGTGGTGGTTACGCGCAGCGTGACCGCTACACTTGCCAGCGCCCTAGCGCCC
>NZ_JAPWHT010000838.1:0-1861 GCF_027270795.1 Streptomyces sp. ActVer | reverse complement strand
CTGCTGACCGACCAACTCGGCCTGCTGGACGACCTCGTCGAACAGGACGGCCGCCCCATCCGGCTGCCCCTGGGTGAGTCGCTCGAATCCGGAACACGCGGATCACCCGAACCGGCCGTTCACGTAGTCCGACGTCCTTTCGTCGCGGGGTGAGCCGAACATCGCTTCCGTGTCCCCGTGTTCCACGACGACTCCCGGGGTGCCGTGGGACGCCAGGAAGAAGGCGCAGGTGTCGGAGACGCGCGCGGCCTGCTGCATGTTGTGGGTGACGATGACGATGGTGACCTCGGACCTGAGCTCGGCGATGGTCTCCTCGATGCGCCGGGTGGACGTCGGGTCGAGGGCCGAGCACGGCTCGTCCATGAGCAGCACGCGGGGACGGATCGCCAACGAGCGGGCGATGCACAGCCGTTGCTGCTGCCCGCCGGAGAGGGCGCCGCCCGGCTGGCGGAGCCGGTCCTTGACCTCCTTCCACAGCCCGGCCTTGGTGAGGCACTCCTCGACGAGGTCGTCCCGGCCGTCGCGGGACGCCTTGATGCCGTTGAGCTTCAGGCCCGCCAGGACGTTGTCGTACAGGGACATCGCGGGGAAGGGGTTGGGCTTCTGGAAGACCATGCCGATCTCGCGGCGGGCCCGGGTGATGCGGCGGCCGCGGTCGTAGATGTCCTCGCCGTCGAGCAGTACGCGCCCGGCGAGCGAGGCCGAACCGATCAGCTCGTGCATGCGGTTGAGGATCCGCAGGAAGGTCGACTTGCCGCAGCCGGACGGCCCGATGAGAGCGGTGACCTGGCGTGCGGGCATGGTGAGCGAGACCCGGTCGAGGACCTTGTGGTCGCCGAACCACGCCGAGACGTCCTCGGCCTCCAGGTTCGCGGGCCCCTGCCCGACTACGGTCCGCGGCTGGACGACGGTGTCCGTGAGGTCGGCCATGGAAGTGGTTTCGGTGGACATTGCGAGTGTCAACTCCCGTACGGGACTGGGGTTCGGAGGGGGCGGAGGAGGGATCAGAGGACGTTCGGCAGCAGCGCGGTGAGCGCCGCGGAGTCGGCGAGGCCGAGTGCGGCCAGTACGGGCGCCGCGCAGATCCAGGTCTGCCAGCGGCCCCACACGCGGTACAGCCAGACGGTGACCAGGGAGGCGAGGAGCAGCCCCTGTGTCCACAGGAAGACGGCGAGCCAGGCGTCGTTCTGGCCGGCGAGCGCCTGCTCGGACGGGTCGATCCAGCCGGACCTGATCGCACGCGGCGGGTTCGGCTGGATGTCGGAGACGAGTCTGGCGTCGACCCGCAGCAGGCCGCTGGGTGTGTACGGGGCGCCCTTCGCGGTGATCAGGGTGAGCCGCCCCTGGCCCTGCCCCGGCTGGACGGGCAGTTCGTCTCCGGCGTGCCGGATGCCGGTGACCTCGTACACGGACTTGCCCTGGCCGGTGGTCAGTTCGAAGCGCGTGCCGGTGGGCAGTTGGTGCAGGTTGTTGAAGGGGCTGCCGTAGCCCCACTGCCGGCCCATGATGACGACGGTGCCGGCCTGTCCGGGCAGCGGGGTGTCGCGGCGGTGGCCGGGCCCGGACATCAGCACGCTGGAGGTGGTGCCCTCGGCGACCACCTCCTTGATGCCGAGTGCGGGGATGCGCAGCAGCGCGACCGGCGCGCCGAGCGCGAGCGGCTTGCCGTCGTAGGTGCGCTGGCCCACCGGGGCGGTGCCCAGGGCGAGTTGCTCGCGCAGGTCGTCGTACGCGGTCTGCTGGTCGCGGGAGTGCTGCAGGTGCCCGACGATCGTGAGGTTCGCGGCGAACCCGAAGAGCACGGCGGCGAGCACGCACAGGGTGGCGCCGGCCAGCGCGAGTCCTGGACGGGCGGGCGGCC
>NZ_JAPWHT010000837.1:0-1875 GCF_027270795.1 Streptomyces sp. ActVer | reverse complement strand
CTCCGGTCGGGCGGCCGGTCGGCCGGCCAGCCAGTCCGGCCGCCGCCCGGGCCGGTCTACCGCTCGGCGTGACGGCCGGGCTGTGAAACCCCTTGGCGTCACCCGCCCGGCCCGCTTTCCGGGCCACCGATGAGTTTTCGCACGAGGATCCGTCTACACAGGTGACAGCGTTCCCGCCCCAGGAGGTACCCATGACCACCGACGGATTCACCACGTGCCTTTGGTTCGACGGCCAGGCCGAGGAGGCCGCGAACTTCTACGTCTCGGTCTTCAAGAACTCCCGCATCGGCACGATCCTCCGCTACTCCGAGGTGGGGCACGGCGAGCCCGGTTCCGTACTGACCGTCGAGTTCGAGGCCAACGGCCAGAAGTTCTACGCCCTCAACGGCGGCCCGCAGTTCAAGTTCAGCGAGGCCATCTCCTTCGAGGTCCGCTGTGACGACCAGGCCGAGGTGGACTTCTACTGGAACGCGCTCACCGAGGGCGGCGGCGAGGAGGGCCCCTGCGGCTGGCTGAAGGACAGGTTCGGCGTCTCCTGGCAGGTCACCCCCGCCAGGCTGGTCGAGATGATCAGCGACCCGGACCAGCAGAAGGCGGATCGGGCCATGCAGGCCATGCTCAAGATGCACAAGATCGACGTCGCCACCCTGGAGAAGGCCTACGCGGGCGAGTGAGGCGACCGGCACGGCGGCCGGCCACCTCCCGCCCCAGCGGCTCAGGTGAGTCTTCGCGCCTCACCGGATCAGGCGAGCTGGCCGCTGTGCAGTGCGGTGTACGCACCCCCGCGCTCCAGCAACTCCTCGTGCGACCCGATCTCCCGTACGGCACCGTCCCCCATCACCACGATTCGGTCCGCACCCCGGATCGTGGACAGCCGGTGCGCCACCACGAAGGTGGTGCGCCCGCGCATGAGCCTGGCCAGTGCCTGCTGCACGAGCGCCTCCGACCGCGTGTCCAGCGCGGACGTCGCCTCGTCCAGGATGAGCACCCGCGGATTGCGGATGAGGGCCCGTGCGATGGCCAGCCGCTGCCGCTGTCCGCCCGAGAGCCGCGCCCCGTGCTCGCCCACCACGGTGTCGAGCCCGCGCGGCAGCCGGTCGACGAACTCCAGCGCGTTGGCGTCCCGCAGTGCCGCACGTACGGTCGCCTCGTCGGCGTCCGCGTCGTCCATGCCGTACGCCACGTTCTCCCGCACGGTCCCGTCGAACAGGATCGACTCCTGCGGTACGACCGACACGAAGCGCCGGTATGTCCGCAGGTCCAGCGTGTTCATGTCGGCGCCGTCCAGCAGCACCCGGCCCGAGGTCGGCCGGATGAACCCGATGACGAGACTGAGCACCGTTGACTTCCCGGCCCCCGAGAGCAGGAACACGGGCACGAACTCGGGCGTGCGGCGCGATGATGACGAGCCCGCCCGCGAGCACGGTGACTGCACCGAGCCCGGTCTCGGCGGTCTGCTGCACCATCTGCTCGACCGTCTCCACGTCCCGCACGACCTTGACCTGGAGGACACCCGCGCTGACGCGTGAGTGGTAGCCGATGGAGAGCTGCTGCATGCGTGTGCACAGGGAGGACACACGGCAGGGCTTCCCCGGGCCGCGTAACGGCTCGGTTTCCCCGGTTAATTTCCGGGTTCCGAGGGTTGGCGCGGAGCCGCCGGCTGGTTATCGTTCACGCACTTCACTCAATCGTTCCGCTGAACGAATAGCGAGAAGGACGGTCGGTCCATGCCCGACATCCACCACCCAGGACGGCGCTCCGTCCTCGCCGCGGCCACGGCGGGCGCCGCGTCGCTCGGTGCGTCCTGGCTGCTCACCGGCTGCACGGGGGCCTCGGCCGCCCCCGCGCTGCCCACGGACGCGAAGGGCGGCAGCC
>NZ_JAPWHT010000836.1:0-1879 GCF_027270795.1 Streptomyces sp. ActVer | reverse complement strand
GGTGCCGAAGCGCCCGGCTGGCCCGCCGGGCCCGCGGGGGTGGCCGAGGCGACGGGGAGCTGGGTCGCCGGTCCCGGGAGTGCGGTCGTCGGGCCGGTGGTGGACACGTTCCCCGAGGTCGGCGCACCGAGGCCCAGGCGCCGGGCCGGGGCGGAGGCACTCCGCTGCACCGGGCGCGGGCCCGCGCTGGACTGAGTGCTCGGCAGCACCGGCTTGGTGGTGGGGGTGGTGGGTCCACCCCGACTCGGGCCGGGAGCAGACGAGTTCGCGGAGGGGGCCTTCCCTGCCTCGGAGCCCGGGGCTACCGGGTTGCCGGGGCTGGGCGTCCGGCTGTCGGCATGGGATGTCGTGGTGGTGGCGGCCGCCCTGTCGGCAGGGTTCCCGGCTGCCGGACCGACCGGGTGAGGTGCCGGGCCGTCGTGGCTGCGGTCGGCCGTTGGACGGACGGGGCCGGGTGCCGTGCCGGCGGAGCCGGCTGTGGTCGGTGTGGCGGCTGCGCCGCTTGAACTGGTGCTTGCCCGTTGGATGTTGACTGACGCGCTGCCGGAACGAGTGCCTGTGTCACCGGAGTTGGACCCTGCGTCCCCGGGACCATGTGCCGTTCCGGCGGAGGTGGCTGATGTGCTGCTTGAACTGGTGGTTGCCCGTTGGATGTTGACTGGCGTGCTGCTGGAACGGGTCGCGTGGCTGCCGGAGTTGGCTGCCGCATCCCTGGGCCCATTTGCCGCTGCGGCGGACGCGGTTGGCGTGCCGCTCGAACTGGTGGTCGCGGGATGGATGTTGGCAGCCGTGCTGCTGGAACTGGTGCTCGCCCGCTGGATGTTGACGGCCGCGCTGCCGGAGCGGGCCGCCGTGTCCCCGGAGTTGCCTACCGCGTCCCTGGGGCTGGTTGCCGTTCCGGCGGAGGACGCAGGCGAGCTGCTTGAACTGGTGGTCGCCCGTTGAGCGTTGGCAGCCGTGCCGCTGGAACGGGTGGCTGTGCTGCCGGAGTTGGGCGCTGCGTTCCTGGGCCCGGTTGCCGTTCCGGCGGTGGAGGTTGGCGTGCCGCTGGGTGCGGCGGGAGTCCGCTGGACGCCGGTCGCCGCGTCGCCGTGTTGCGCCGCACCGCTCGGTCCGGGCGCGGTGTGGCTGGGGCTCTTCCCGGCCGTGCTGGAGCCGGTGGTCGTCCCGGCGGGGCGGGCCGGCATGCTGCCGGGGTCGGCCGCCGACCTCTGGACGCGGACCGCCGCGCTGTCGGTACCGGCGGCCGTCGTGGCAGGACTGGTGGTCGTTGCGGCGGCGGGCTCGGACGTCGTACTGCCGGGGTTGGACGTCGCTCGTTGGACGTTGACCACAGCGTTGCCGGGCCTGGCAGGTACGGGGCCAGGACCGGTGGTTGCCCTGCTGGGACCGGTCGTTGATCCGCCCTGATCGGGGGCCGTGCCATGGAGGTCGGCCGCCGCTCGCTGGACGTTGCCCCCCGCCCTGCCGGGCCCGGTGTTGGGCATGGCGTCGGGGACGGCGGTCGCCGCGCTGCTCGCCGTACCGGCGGAAGAGGTCGCCGCCTCGGTGCCGACGCCGGCGGAACCGGCCGCCCTGTCGGCCGAGTTGGCCGCCGGTCCACCAGGGCGAGTCGCCCGGGGACCGTGATCGGCCGCCGGACGGACCGGCCCGGGTGCCGAGTTGCCGGAGAGGGGGGACGTACCGGCCGAGCCGGTGGTGGCCGGCGTGACGGCCGTACCGCCTGAACCGGTCGCCGCCCGTTGGACGTTGACGGCCGCGCCACCGGAGTGGGCCGCCGGGCTGTCGGCACCGGCGGACCGGCTGCTGGAGCCGTCCGCCGAACCGCCACCGGACGCCGGACTGCCGGAGGCGGCCGTCGTGCCGACCGCCGAGGGCC
>NZ_JAPWHT010000835.1:0-1880 GCF_027270795.1 Streptomyces sp. ActVer | reverse complement strand
GTCCCGGGCGCCCCTGCTGCGGGCCCGGTCCACGAGGTCGGACGAGGATCCGAGGACCACGGACGCGGCCCTGGCCACGCGCCGCTCCAGCAGGCGCAGCAGATGCCCCCGCGCGCCCTCGGCGTACGGGCGGGAGTGCAGGGTGACGACGAGCGGGACGTGCCGTCCGCTGAGCGCGAGCGCGGCCCGCAGAGCGGAGTGCAGTCCGTGCGCGTGCACCAGGTCGGCGTCCGCGCAGACCGCCCGCAGCACGGCCATGGAGGTCGGGTCGTTCCGCCTCGGCACGTGCACGTGGTCGGCCCCGACGCCGCTGAAGTCGTAGGTGTGATCCGCCGTGGCAGGGGCGCACACGGTGACCCGCACGCCCCGGGCGACGAGCCCCGACGTCAGCGACCGCACATGGGCACAGCTGCCCGCGCTGCCGCCGCCGAGCACTTGGACAGTGCGCAGCGGCGGCTGTCCGGGCGGTGAGTGGCTGCTCACGTGGATCACGTGGCCGGGGCTCCTGGTTCGGCGTCGGGCGGTCACGAAGAAAAGTACAGAAGGAACGGGCGGTGGGGGTGTACCGCTCGGGGTCCTCTTCCAAGGATGCCAGGGCTCGCGGGAGTTGCGGACCATCGAGGGGGTGGGGTGGTGGTGGGTGGCGCGCCGGGGAGGCGAACCGTCACTCACATTGGTGATGGGATCCGCGGGGCGCACAAGCGCCTCGCAGCGGAGCCCCACAGAGCCCGCAGCCCCAGCCCCAGCCCCAGCCCCAGCCCTCCGAGCGACTGCCCGTCAACGGCCACCCGTCAACGACTACCTGTCGGCCCGAGCCGTCGCCAGCAGCTCCTCCGCATGTGCCCGGGCCGTCTCCGAGTCCTCCTGCCCGGCCAGCATCCGCGACAGCTCCCGCACCCGCTCCTCGCCTTCCAGGACCTTCACCCCGGACCGGGTGACCGACCCGTCGTTGGTCTTCTCGACCAGCAACTGCCGGTCGGCGAAGGCCGCCACCTGGGGCAGATGGGTGACGACGACGACCTGCGCGCTCCTGGCGAGCTTGGCGAGCCGCCGCCCGATCTCGACCGCGGCCTTGCCGCCCACACCCGCGTCGACCTCGTCGAAAAGATACGTCGGCACCGGATCCGTACCCGCGAACACGACCTCGACGGCGAGCATCACGCGCGACAGCTCACCACCGGACGCACCCTTGGCGATGGGCCGCGGCGGCGCCCCCGGGTGCGGGGCGAGGAGGAGTTCGACCTCGTCGACCCCGGCGGGCCCGTACGAGACCGGACGGCCGCCGACCTCCACGCCCTCCGGGTCCTCGGTCTGCCGGATCTCGAAGGACACGCGCGCGTGCGGCATGGCGAGCGAGGCGAGTTCGGCGGTCACGGCGGCGGCGAAGCGCTCGGCGGCCTCCGTACGGGCGTCCGTCAACGCCTGTGCCAGCCCGCCCAGTTCGGCCCGCAGCGCGTCCCGCTCGGCCGTCAGCTCGCCGAGCCGGTCGTCGTCGCCGTCCAACTCCAGGAGCCGTGCGACTCCTTGTTCCGCCCAGGTCAGTACGGCGGTCGTGCCCTCACCGTGCTCACCGTACTTGCGGGTCAGCGCGGTGAGCGCGGCGCGCCGCTCCTCGACCGCGGCGAGCCGCAGCGGGTCCGCGTCGAGGTCGTCGGCGTACCCCGCCAGCTCCCCCGCCACATCGCCCAGCAGGATCCCGATCTCCCCGATGCGGCCGGCCAGCGCGCCGAGCGCCGCGTCATGGGACCGTACGGCCTCCAGGGCCCGGTGTGCGCCCGCGACGAGCGTCGTGGCGTCGATGTCCTCCGGGTCCTCGGGATTGCCCGCGAGGGCGCCGTGCGCGGCCGTGGCGGCGGACGCGAGCGCCTCTGCGTGCCCGA
>NZ_JAPWHT010000834.1:0-1891 GCF_027270795.1 Streptomyces sp. ActVer | reverse complement strand
TGACACCGCGCATCCGGCCCACCAGGACCACGGCGACGGCGAAGATGCCGGCGAGCACCGTCATCGGGAGCTTGCGGGCTACCTGGCGAGGGGGCGCGAGTGGGGAACGTACGACGAACCCGGAGCACCGAGGGTGGACACGGTGATGCTGAGGAACTTGGGACCGAGGAACTGACGTCATGAGCAACGCACTCGCCATCGCCCACGTCACTCAGGCCCTCGCCCTGCTGATCGAGGCCAATCTCCAGCCCGAGATCGACATGGCCGTCAAGGTCGAACCGCGCAAGCCGTCAGCCGATCCGCCGGCCGAGCCCACCATCACCGTGTTCCTGTACCAGGTCACGCCCAACACCTCGCAGCGGAACAACGACCTGCCGACGCGCGCGTCCGACGGCACGCTGCTCAAGCGGGCCGCCGCCGCGCTGGACCTGCACTTCCTGATCAGCGCCTACGGCGAGGAGTCGGAACTGGTCGGGCAGCGGCTGATCGGTTCCGTGGTGCGCACGCTGCACGAGATACCCGTCCTGCCGAAGGACATCATCGAACTGGCCGGGGAGAAGCCCTACTTGGCGAGCAGCGATCTGGCCGAGGCGGCGCAGCGGGTGCGGTTCTCGCCGACGGTGATGGACATCGACGAGACGTCGAAGCTGTGGGGGATGCTCCACCAGACCCCGTACACGCTGTCCGTGGTGTACCAGGCGGCTCTCGTCTTCATCGAGGGGCGCGAGGTGCCCGTGCCGGCGAAGCCGGTGGAGCGGAGTGCGGTGCGGGTGCTGCCGTTCGGGGCGCCCGGGGCGCCGGGGGCGCCGGTTCCGCCCGGCGCGTCCGTGAACGGGTCCGCGGGTGGCTCCGCGCCCGCGGAGGGTGGGGCTTCCGGAGTGACGTCGGGTGGGGCGGGGGCGAAGGCCGGCGCCAAGACGCCCGCCGAGTCCGAAGCCGAGTCCGAAGCCGAGCCCGAGGCCAAGCCGGTCGCGAAGGCCGCGGCCAAGGCCCCGGCGAAGGCTCCCGCGAAGGCACCGGTGAAGACCGCCGCGAAGGCGCCGGCTCGCGCCCGCAAGGCGGGACAGCCCAACAAGGCTGCCCAGTCGGGCAAGTCCGGCAGTTCACCCCAGTCCGGCAGGTCGGCGCGTGGTGCGGCCAGGAGCACGGGAGCGGTGACCTCCGCAGCCTCCTCGGATGCCTCGGATGTCTCGACGGCCGGCGACGGCCCCGAGGGCACGGAGGACTGAGGCGGCGTGGGAACGACGGGGGCAGGTGAGGACATGGGGACGAACGAGACGGGCACACCCGGCACGGCGGGCGGCGGCACGACGCTGACCGCCGAGATCCGGCGCGCCCTGGCCCGCGTCGACGCCCACGCGGCGCGCGCGGCCGAGCCGGGCACGGTATCCGAGTCCGAGGGCGGTGCCGACGGGAGAGGTGGAAGCCACGGCGCCGCCGGCCACCCCGTGCAGCACCCGGCGGGCCCCGCCACCGCCCCCCTCGACGCTCTCGTCGCCTGCTTCGGGCTCAGCGCCTTCGAGCGGGACCTCGTACTCCTCACCGCTGCCTACGAGTTGGACGCCACGACCGCCGCCCGGTGTGCCGCGGCGAGCGGGGACCCGGACCGCGCGTACCCCACGTTCTCGCTCGCTCTGGCCGCTCTCGCCGAACCGCACTGGAGTGCGCTGACCCCGGTCGCGCCCCTGCGGCGCTGGCGGATCGTGGAGCTGGACGACGACTCACGGCTGACGCTGTCCCGGCTGCGGCTCGACGAGCGCATCCTGCACTTCCTGCTGGGCTCGCCCTACCTGGACGCCCGCCTGCACGGCCAGTTGCGCCGCACGCCGGTTCCGGACGAGCTGTCGCCGTCGTACGACCTGGCCGCGCGCCGGGTCGCCGCCGGCTGGGC
>NZ_JAPWHT010000833.1:0-1892 GCF_027270795.1 Streptomyces sp. ActVer | reverse complement strand
GGCGAACGCGGAGACCAGCTCGGGGAGACGGCCGAGTCCGGGCGCCGGTTCAAGGGAGTTGTCGTCGGGCTCGTCGGGCCGGCGCAGGAGGCCGACGGTGGCCTCGAGTTCGCGCAGTGCCGAGGCGGTGGTGCCGGTCAGGTCGGTGAGGATCTTCTCCGCCTGCTCGGGGCGGCTGCGGGTGAGGTGGGCGGCGGTTCCGGCCTGGGCGTGGGCGAGGGCCATGTGATGGGCGACGACGTCGTGCAGCTCGCGGGCGATGCGCACGCGTTCCTCGGCGACGCGGTGGCGTGCCTCCTCCTCGCGGGTGCGTTCGGCGTGATCGGCGCGGGTGCGGACGGCGTTGAGGTAGGCGCGCCGCGCCCGGACCGCCGAGCCCTGGACGACCGGCATCGCGATCCAGAACGCGGTGGGAATCGTCTTGTCCGTCCAGGGCTGGTCGTTCCGGTCGGAGAGCAGTGCCGCGAGGACGACCAGCGCGATCACGGCGAGGCAGTGGGCGCGCGCGGTCTTCTGCGGGGTGCGGACGGTCAGTTCGTAGAGCGCCACGATGACCGGAAGCAGCAGCAGGGGATTGATCGGATAGCCCAGAGCGCCGGAGACGCCGGCGCACAGCGCGGTGAACGCGACGACGGCGCGCGGGTGACCGCGCCGCCACAGCAGGGAGAGACAGGCGGCGGTCGCGATGAGCAGCCCGGGCCACCAGCCGGGTCCGCCTCTGTCGTACTGCCTGCTGGTGGCCACGTAGAGCAACAGCAGAAACGCCGCCTCGACGAGGCGGGCGTGGTGGTCGGCGAATCGCCGCCAGCTGGTCAGCATGGGTCCTCCGGTCGGGGGATCTGGTCCCATGGTCGGCCATGCGGTGGACGACGAGCCCGGCTCATGGCCGACCACGGCCGGTGAGGGCCGCCCGTGTCGGACAGGGGCGGCCCTCACCGGGCGTGCGGATCAGACGCGCACCGGGTCCTGCTGATCGCCGTCGGAGGAGGCCGGAGCCGGGGCCGGCAGGGCGGCGGCCCGGTGGGCGAGCGCCTCGCCCTCCACATCGACGCGGGGCAGCAGCCGGTCCAGCGGGCGCGGCAGCCACCAGGCCGCCCTGCCGAGCAGCGCCAGGACGGCGGGCACGAACGCCATGCGGATGACGAAGGCGTCGAACAGGACGGCACTGGCCAGACCGAAACCGACCATCTTGACCATGGACTCGCCGCCGGTCATGAAGCCGGCGAACACCGCCATCATGATCAGCGCGGCAGCCGTCACGACCCGGGCGCTGTGGCGGAAACCGGTGACGACGGCCTCGCCCGGCCGTTCCCCGTGGACGTACGCCTCGCGCATCCGGGAGACCAGGAAGACCTCGTAGTCCATGGCCAGGCCGAAGACGATGCCCACCAGCATGATCGGCATCATGCTCATGATCGGCCCGGTCTGCTCGACGCCGAGCAGTCCGGCTCCGTGGCCCTGCTGGAAGACCATGACGATCGCACCGAGGGACGCCAGGACGGACAGGAGATAGCCGAGCGCGGCCTTGAGGGGCACCAGCACGGAGCGGAAGACCAGCATCAGGAGGAGGAAGGCCAGGCCGACCACGACCGCGAGGTAGGGGACCAGCGCGTCCTGCAGTTTCTGCGCGACGTCGATGTTCAGCGCGGTGGTGCCGGTGACCTCGAAGGTCGCGCCGGCGGCGGACTCGGTCGCGGGACGCTCCTCGCGGATGGTGTGGACGAGGTCCTTCGTCCGCTCGTCGGCGGGCGCCGTGGACGGCGTGACGGACAGCACCGCGGTGTCCTGCGCCTTGTTGAAGCGGGCGGGAGAGACGGACACGACTCCCTTCGTGCCTGCGAGCCTCCCGGAGATCTCCGACACCGCGGCCTCGGGGTCGTCGGCTCCCTCGG
>NZ_JAPWHT010000832.1:0-1903 GCF_027270795.1 Streptomyces sp. ActVer | reverse complement strand
CCGGCCACGGTCGGCCGCCAGGTAGTCCGGAGCCGGCAGGGCCCTACGGTCCAGCTTGCCGTTCACCGTCAACGGCAACGCATCCAGCACCACCAACGCGGACGGCACCATGTACTCCGGCAACACACTCTCCAGATGCCTACGTACGACAGCGATGTCCCCACCCTCCGGACCGCTCGCCCGGACGAGGTAGCCGACCAGGCGTTTGTCCCCGGGGCGGTCCTCACGCACCATCACCGCTGCCTGAGCCACGGACGGGTGCGCAGTCAGCGCGGCCTCGACCTCACCCAACTCGATCCGGAAACCCCGGACCTTCACCTGATCATCCGAACGGCCCAGGAAGTCCAGGACACCGTCCGGTCGCCACTTCGCAAGGTCGCCGGTGCGGTACATCCGCTCACCCCGGGTGAAGGGGTTGGCGACGAACCGCTCCGCCGTCAGCCCCGGCCGATCGAGATAGCCTCGGGCCAGGCCCGCGCCAGCGAGATACAGCTCACCCGCCACTCCCGGCGGAACCGGCCGAAGAGCCGAGTCCAGCACGTAGACACGGGTGTTGACGATGGGCGTGCCGATGGGCGGTGTGGTGGGGTCGTCGGCGGACAGGGGGTTGGTGGTGGTGGCGCAGACGGTGGATTCCGTCGGTCCGTAGGCGTTGATGAGACGCCGTCCGTCGGCCCAGCGGGCCACCAGGTTCTGGCCGAGAGCCTCGCCGGCGGTGATGAGGGTCGTGATCGACGGCAGGCTGTCCGGTTCCATGAGAGCCAGGGCGGCGGAGGGCAAGGTGGCGTGTGTGACCGAACGCTCCGCGACCAGGCGGACGAGCGCCTGGCCCGGCAGCACGTCGTGCGACGCACCCGACACGAGGCAGGCCCCGTTGCACAAGGCCATCACCATCTCCCAGACCGCCGCATCGAAACTCGCCGAGGCGAACTGCAACACCCGGCTCCCTGCTGAGACCCCGAACTCCTCCGCCTGCGCCGCAACCAGACTCGGCAGACCCTGATGAGTGATGGCCACACCCTTCGGCCGCCCGGTGGACCCCGAGGTGTAGATGACATACGCGGAGTGGGCAGGCAGCAGGACGGTACGGCGCTCGGCGTCAGTGGGGTCGCTGTCCTCGAAACCCTTGAGCGCGGCGATGGTCCGGGGATCGTCGACGGCCACATAGGGCGGGTGGCTGTCGGTGAGACGGGAAACCAGATCCGCGCTCGTGAGCACCAGGAGGGGCCGGGCGTCAGTGAGCAGATAGGTGATCCGCTCGGCGGGATAGTCGGGGTCGATGGGCAGGTAGGCGCCGCCCGCCTTCGTCACCGCGAGGAAGGCGACGACGAGGTCGGCCGAGCGGTGCGCCATGACCGCGACCGGCGACTCGGACCCCACCCCGCGATCGATCAGCAGCCGGGCGAGGCGATTGGCACGCTCGTTGAGCTCGGCGTAGGTCACCTCGTCGCCGGCGAAGACCACGGCGGTCGCGTCGGGGGTGCGGGCGGCCTGGGCCTGGAACAGCTCCGGCAGCGTCGCCACGGGCACCTCCCGGGCGGTGTCGTTCCACTCCACCAGGACCCGGTGCCGCTCCCCCGGGTCCATTACCTCAATGGCGTCGATGTGCTGGTGAGGGTTGGCGGTGACGGTGTCCAGGACGCGGACGAACCGTTCGGCCAGTGTCTCCACCGTTTCGGCGTCGAACAGGTCGAGGGCGTAGTCGATACCGCCGTACAGACCGGCCGGGCGATCACCGCTGCCCGTACCCGTCTCGGCACCGGTGTCGGTGTCGGTGTCGGTGTGGAAGGCCTCGGCCAGGGCGAAGGACAAGTCGAACTTGGCCACCGGTTTGCCGGCGGGCAGGGGTTCGGTGTGGATGCCGGGCAGGTCGAGGACGGCCGGGGCGTTGTTCTGCAGGGCG
>NZ_JAPWHT010000831.1:0-1905 GCF_027270795.1 Streptomyces sp. ActVer | reverse complement strand
GCCCGCGGGGCGCGGGCCGTGCCACGGGCGCCACCCGCGAGCTCGTCGGGCCCGGGCACCCTCATCGACGTATGCGTGTCACGGTTCGAGTCCGGCTTGGCCCCGGGCACGAGGGGAACGGCCCCGCGCCGGACCCGCTCGCGCGGAGCCTCCGGCTCGGCCGGCCCGTCGTCGTACCCGCCGCCCCCGTCCTCGTCGCCCTCCGGCTCGTCCACGTCCAGCGGTGGCATCCCGGCCAGCAGCGGCAACTGCTCCCGCAGCCGCTCGCCCAGCTCGGAAGCCCGCAGGCGGGAGGCGGGTGCCTTCGCCAGGCACTGCACGAGCAGCTGCCACAGCTCCTCGGGAATCCCGGGCAGCGGGACGACCGTCTCGGTGACGTGCCGCCGCAGGACCGCGCCCGGGTGTCCACCGCCGAACGGCGTGAACCCGGCGAGGAGTTCGTACAGCACGGTCGCCAGCGCGTAGATGTCGACGGCCGCCCGCGGGGGCAGGCCCTCGATGATCTCGGGCGCCAGGTAGTCCGGCGTTCCGATGATCTTCGTCGCCCGTGTCCGCCGCGGTGAGTCGATGAGCTTGGCGACACCGAAGTCGGTGAGCAGCGCGGGGTGCGAGCCGCCGGGTCCGAGCGGTCCCTGCATGTCGAGCAGCACGTTCTCCGGTTTGACGTCCCGGTGCACGACCCCCGCCGCATGCGCCGCGGCGAGTCCGTCCGCGACGTCGGCCACGATCGCGACGGCCGCCTCGGGCGCGAGCCGCCGCTCCCGGTCGAGCCGGGTCCGCAGATCCGTACCGCGGACGAGGTCCATGACCAGCGCGAGGTCGTTGCCGTCGACCACGAGGTCCCGTACGGAGACGACGTGCGGGTGATCGAGGCCGAGCAGGGCCGTCCGCTCCTGCACGAAACGGCCCACGAGCTCCTGGTCGGACGCGAGGTCCTCGCGCAGCAGCTTGATGGCGACGGGGCCCTCGGGCCCCTCGCCGAGCCACACCGTGCCGGCGCTGCCCCGCCCCAGAATCTGGTTGGCGGTGTACCGGCTGCCGATCTTCCGTACCAAGACTGCTCCTACGGGCGCGTGTTGCCGATAAAGCTACGCGCCCAGAGCGCCAACCTCCTCTTCGGCGACAGAAATCACCCCCCAGGTGTCGACAAATCCCCAGAACCGCACCGCGGTTCCGGGGATTTGAAGGGGCAATGCTCTGAAATTTCTGAAAAGGCTTACTGGCGCCTAAAAAGACTTACTTCCCGGAACCGTTGTCCAGTTCCTTGACCCAGCCGGAGACCGCGCCGACCCAGTCCGTCAGCTGGTCCCAGTAGCTCTTGGACGTGCCGATCCAGCCCTGGAGCGGGCTGAACTCCCAGATCGCCCACCCGGCCAGGAACAGGATGACGACGGTGAACAGACATCCCTTGAGACAGCCGAGCCCGGGGATCTTCATCGGGTTGGCGCTGCGCTGCCGGGGCTCGCGCGGCGGCCGCGGCGCGGGCTGCTGAGGCTGCTGGGGCGGAGCGTGGCGCTGCTGCGGCTGCTGGGGCTGGTGCTGGGGCGCGTAACCCTGGGGCTGCTGTCCCTGCTGCGGATAGCCGTAGCCGGGCTGGTTCTGGGGCGGTCGCTGCCGGCGCTGCTGGGGCTGCTGGGGCCTCGGCGGCGGCGGTGGCTGCTGCTGGGGCCTCGCCACCTGGCGCTGCGGGCGCCGGCGCAGCGGGTCCTCGTTCGGGTCGAGGTACGGCTGCATCTGCGTCGGCTCGTTGCGGTCGCGGGCCGCCCGCAGCTGGTTCTGCCAGGGGTGCGGGTCCTCGGGGCCACCCCCCGGCTGGCCCGGCGGCACCGGCGGCATCACGGCCGTCGGGTCGGGCGCGCCGCGGTTGGGCAGTACGGCGGTGGGGGCGGCGGCGCGCAGTTCGCG
>NZ_JAPWHT010000830.1:0-1914 GCF_027270795.1 Streptomyces sp. ActVer | reverse complement strand
GAACGCGGCGGCGATGACCTGCTCGGGTGTTTGGACCAGGGAAGCGGTGAGCCACTTGCGGTGGGCTTTCGGCCCGGTGAAGTTCCCCGTGACCTTGGACACTCGATCTCTATGCCACGAGGCCGTGTTGGTGCCGTTGCCGGGTCTCGGCTGGGGTGAGGTAGCCGAAGACTTTGTGCTTGCGCAGGCGGCGGCGGTTATAGAACGTCTCGATGAAGGCGAAGACCTCGGCGCGGGCAGTGGCCCGGTCGGGCCAGATACGAGTGCCGATCTCTTCTTTGAGCAGGGCCCAGAAACTCTCCGCGGCAGCGTTATCGAAGCATGATCCGGTGCGACCGCAACTTTGCCGGAGGCCCAACTCTCCTATCTCGCGCCGGAATTGGCCGGACGTGTATTCGGCGAGTTCAACCAGTCGTTGCAACACCGGGCTGTTGCAGCGAGCGTAGCTGCTCTTCGAAGACCTCGGCGGGTGTCCGCCAGCCGAGGGTCTTGCGGGGCCTGTTGTTGATCGCCATGGCGACGGCTCCGAGGTCTGCGGAAGACCACCGGGAGAGATCGGTGCCCTTCGGGAAGTACTGACGCAGCAGCCCGTTCGTGTTCTCGTTCGTCGGTCGTTGCCAGGGCGAGTGAGGATCGGCGAAGAACACCTTCGTCCCGGTTTCGAGGGCGAACTGGGCGTGGCCGGAGAGTTCCTTTCCGCGGTCCCAGGTGAGGGTTTTGCGTAGCTGCTCGGGCAACTGCGTCATCGAGGCGGTGAGCGCTGTGTTCATCGCGATCGCGCCATAGCCCCCGAGCGAGGTGCCGTTCTTCACGGGCGGATTCTCACCCCAGCCCTCGAGCCGGGGCAGGTGCACCAGGAGCGTGGAGCGGCTGCTGCGCTCGACCAGCGTGCCGATCGCGGAGCGACCCGTCCCGATGATCAAATCGCCTTCCCAGTGTCCGGGGACCGCGCGGTCTGCGGCCTCGGCGGGGCGTTCACTGAGGACGACGTCCGCGGTGACATGCCCCTGGGGCTTGTTCTGCGACCGTGCACGGGGAGTCCTCAGCGCCCGGCCGGTACGCAGACACGTGACCAGCTCCCGCTTGAGCGCGCCACGGCCCTCGATGAACAGCGCCTGGTAGATGGCTTCGTGGCTGATGCGCATGGACTCATCATCGGGGAAGTCGACAGGGAGACGGTGCGAGATCTGCTCCGGGCTCCATGCCGTCGCCCATCGTCTGTCCTGCCGGTGCGGCTTGTTCAGCCCCTTCCACGCGGGCGTCCTGGGTCCGGGGACGATCGTGTTGTCGGGGCGGCGGACGCTGCCGGCGAGCCGGTCCTGCACGTACTCACGCAACCTGTCGTTGCCTGTGAGCTTCGCGGTCTTCGGGCGCTTGGCGGCCTGCTGTGCTTTCCACTGGGCGACCGTCGCGCGGTACTCCTGCTTGCCGCTGCGCGTGGCGGCGTTGCGGCGCAGTTCGCGAGAGACCGTTCCGGGGTCACGCCCCAGGGCGCGGGCGATCTCGCGCACGCCCTTGTCCATCGCCCTGAGGATCGCGATCTCCTCGCGCTCCTCGAACGCGAGGTACCGGCCCGTGGGCTCGGCCAACGAGATCGGAGGCATGCCGCCAGCGTGACGAAACCACCTCGCACCCACCGGCCACGACACGCCGACCGCCAACGACGCCTCCACCGTCGTGACCCCCGTGGCGATCAGCCGCCAGAACTGGCGCTGCACGACTCGAGACGGATCAGGCCGCCCCGGCGAACGCATCGCCGGCCGCAACGCACGATCAGCGCGCCACTGCCGACGCCGACCCTCCGGTCGCGGGTGGCCAGGTCGAGCCAGCAGGCGACGTAGAGCCAGCCCTCGGCGGTGGGCAGGCAGGTGATGTCGCCGACCAGCTTGATGCCGGGGCGGTCGGCATGAAAGT
>NZ_JAPWHT010000082.1:0-29815 GCF_027270795.1 Streptomyces sp. ActVer | reverse complement strand
GGACAGGTCGTCCGCGAGGGCGAACACGCGGGGCGCGAGCGCCGTGCGGGTGGTGCGGGACACGCGGACCTCCTTCGGCGGCTACCTCTTCGGGCGGTCCGGGCGGTCCGGACGGCCTCGGCGCCGATGATGACACAACGTGCGCGAAGTGCGCGAGACCCCTTGCGCACTTCGCGCAGTCGTGCCACCTTTTCCGGCGCGACACCTGTTCGTCGCCCGGTGTCCGGGCGACGTCAGCGAGAGCCGGTCGCCCTCCAGAATCCGAGAAGGTCGACGATGACCCCAACTCCTCACCTCCTTCCCCCACCCGGACCACCCAGCCGCCGGACCGTGCTCCGCTGGGGCGCCCTCGGCGGCACGGGCGTCGCGCTCGGTCCGCTGTCCGCCTGCGCAGGACCCACCGGAGCACCCGGCCCCGGCACACTCACGCTCGGTCTGAACCGATCCCTGGTGAGTCTCGACAACAAGCTGAACCAGTTCGACGCCGCGGTGACCGTGCAGCGCGCCGTACGCCAGGCGCTCACCTGGATCGGCCAGGACCTGCAGCCCCGGCTCGTGCTCGCCGACCGGTTCGAGATGACCGCTCCGACCGCGTGGAGCGTGCGACTGCGCGAAGGCGTCCGCTACTCGGACGGCAGCCCCGTCACCGTCGAGGACGTGGACACGGCCCTGCGCATGTACGGCAAGGTCAACGGCTCGTTCCTGCTCGGCCTCTTCCCCGAGATGCCGACCGTCGAGGCCACCGGCGAGCGGACGTTCCTCCTGCGTACCGAACGCCCGGTGCCGGTGCTCGACCGGCTGATGGCCAACATCCACATCACCCCGGCCAAGGCCAACCGGCCCGAGGAACTCCAGTCGGGGCTCGGCTCGGGCCCGTACCGCGTCGTCAGCGCGAACGGCGGTGCGGGCGAGTACACGCTGGCCCGCAACACCGAGTACTGGGGGAAGCAGCCGCCCGTCGACAAGGTCCGGGTGCGGTTCGTACCCGAGGAGTCCAGCCGGGTCATCGCCCTGCGCAGCGGCGAACTGGACGTCGTGGACACCCTCACCCCCGACTCGGCCGAGCAGCTCGCCGGCCTGCCCGGCGTCGCCGTCCAGGAGACCCCCGGCGTCCGGATCTGCCAGCTCTTCTACAACTTCCGCAAACCCGAAGGGCATCCGCTCGCCGACGCGCGCGTGCGCCACGCCCTGACCTACGCGATCGACGGCGAGTCCCTGATACGCGACGTCCTCATCGACTCCGCCGAGGCGGCCGAAGGAGTGGTGCCGCTCGCACTCCAAGGAGCGGTGCGCACCGGCACGTACGCCTACGACCCGCGCCGGGCCAAGGCACTGCTCAAGTCGCTGGACGCCGAGGACCTGCGGATCACCATCATGTGGGAGTCGGGCGAGTTCGCGGGTGACACCTCTGTGATGGAGGCCGTCGTCGACATGCTCCAGGACGTCGGCGTACGCGCCTCGCTGCGGCAGTTCGAGCCCGGCGGCGACATCCTGAAGTGGCGGCAGGGACGCGGCGGCGACTGGGACGTCATCGGCAACGGCTTCCCCGGCACGACCGGCCAGGCCCTCACCTCCCTCCAGGGCATGTACGGGGGCACGGCCGAGAAGGAACGCACCCGCGACACCTACATGGGCTACGTCATCCCACGCATCGAGCGGCAGCTCTCCGACGCCGCGACCGAGACGGACGCCGCCGAACGCGACAGGAAGCTGGCCGCGCTCCAGCACGCCGTCTGGGACACCTGGCCCAGCCTGTGGGCGTTCGCGCCCAAGACGCTGCTCGCGCGCCGCGACCGCGTCCAGGGTCTGGCGCTCCAGCCGGTCAACTCCTATGACCTGACCGCCGTACGGCTGGAGGGCTGAGCCGTGCCGACGTATCTCGCCCGCCGCATCGGGCAGAGCCTGCTGACCGTGTTCCTCACGCTCACCACCGTCTTCCTGCTGGTGCGGCTCGCGCCCGGCGATCCCGCCTCCGCGTACGCCGCGCCCAGCGCGACCAGCGCCGATCTCGCCCGCATCCGCGAGCAGTTCGGCCTCGACAAGCCGCTCTTCGTCCAGTACGCGTACTTCGTCCGCGATCTGTTCACCGGGGACCTCGGTACGAGCTACTCCTTCCACTCCCCCGCGCTCGACGTGGTCCTGGACCGGATGCCGTACACGATCACGCTCGCCGTCTCCGCCATCGCGGTCACGACCCTGGTCGCCGTGCCGCTCGGTGTGTGGATGGCCCGCCGCGCCGACACGCGCAGGGAGTTGGGCGCGAACGTACTGACCATCGCCGGTCAGTCGATGCCGGACTTCTGGACCGGAGTGATGCTGCTGACCGTCTTCGCGGTGCTGGTGCCGGTGCTTCCCGCGTCCGGCTTCACCTCGTGGAGTGGTCTGGTACTGCCGACGGTGACCGTGGCCGTTCTCCAACTCGCCCTGATCTCACGGCTGGTGCGCCGCGAGATGTCCACCGCCCTGGCTTCCTCGTACGTCACCGTCGCCCGCTCCCGGGGCGTCTCCGAGTCCGCGCTGACCTGGCGCTACGCGCTCGCGAACTCTTCGGTGCCGCTGGTCACCGCGCTCGGTACGCGCTTCGCGGCGCTGCTGAACGGTGTGGTGGTGGTCGAGGTCGTCTTCGGCTGGCCCGGGGTCGGCTCCCTCGTCGTACGCGCCCTGGAGACCCGCGACTATCCGCTCATCCAGGCCACCGTGCTGGTCACCGCGACCCTCGCGATCCTCGTCCAACTCCTCGTCGATCTGGCCTATCCGCTGCTCGATCCGCGGGTACGCCTCGGAAAGGCGGCCTGAGCCATGAGCACCGCCGTAGGCACCGGGCGGCCCAGTGCCGTCACCGCCCGCGATCTCGCCCGGGCCACCGCGACCCGGCAGCGGCGCGGCGCCCGTTTCAAGTTGTGGGCCGGAGGCGTGTGCACCGCGCTCGTCGTCCTGCCCGTGGCCCTCGCCGGACTCCTGCCGCTGCCCGGGGCGAACGCCCAGGACCTGTCGCGGCGGAGGCTGCCGCCGCTGAGCGAAGGCCATCTGTTCGGGACCGACCAGCTGGGCCGCGATCTGCTGTCGCGGGTCCTGCACGGCGGCCAGGTCTCCGTGACCGTCGGTGTACTCGCCGTGCTGGTCTCCGGTCTGATCGGCATCGCGGCCGGCTCGGCGGCCGGGTTCTTCGGCGGCTGGGTCGACGCGCTCGTCTCCCGGTTCCTGGAGGCCCAACTCGCCCTGCCCCTGCTGATGATGCTGCTTCTCGTGGTCGCCCTGTTCGGGCCGTCCGTCACCGTCATCACCTGTGTGATCGCGGTCGCACAGTGGCCGGAGGTGGCCCGGCTGACCCGTTCGCTCGTCCTCGTCGAACGCGAGAAGCCGTACGTGGCCGCCGCCCGCGTCCTAGGACTGCGCTCCTGGTCGGTCCTCGCACGGCATGTGATCCCCAACGTCGTCCGCCCCGCGAGCCTCGTCGTCCTGCTGCTGCTCGCGCAGGCGGTGCTGCTGGAGAGCGCGCTGAGCTTCCTGGGTGCGGGCCCGCAGCGGCCGTTCGCGACCTGGGGCCGGATCATCTCCGACGGCCAGGACTACATCACCACCTCGTGGTGGCTGGTGACTCTGCCCGGACTGGTCATCGTGGTGCTGGTGGTCGGGGTCAACCTGCTCGGGGACGGACTGCGGGACCGTACGCGCACCGGGTCGCGTGCCCGGCTGCGGAAGGGAGCATGAGCCATGGCCGAGGACACACCGCTGCTCGACGTGGCGGACCTGCAGGTCGAACTCATCACCGGGCAGGGCGTGGTGCGCGCGGTCGACGGGGTGACGTTCACCGTCCGCCGGGGCGAGACCGTCACCCTGATCGGCGAGTCGGGGTCGGGGAAGTCGACCACGGCGATGGGCGTGCTGCGACTGCTGCCCGAGGGCCTCGCCGTGCTGTCGGGGAGCGTCCGGATCGCGGGGCGGGACGTCGTGGCCGATCCGGACGCCGCGCGTGCGGTGCGCGGGCGGACCGTGTCGCTGATCCCGCAGGATCCGATGACGGCCCTGAGCCCCGTGCACACCATCGGCCGCCAGCTGGGCGACGCGCTGCGGCTGCGCCACCCGGACCTGACCCGAACCGAGGCCCGGGACAAGGGAGTCGAGCTTCTCGGGCGGGTGCGCATCTCCGAGCCGGAGACCCGCTGGAAGGCGTATCCCCACCAGTTCTCCGGCGGCATGCTGCAGCGCATCCTCATCGCGACCGCGCTCGCCGCCGAACCGGAGCTGCTGGTGGCGGACGAGCCCACCTCCGCGCTGGACGCCACCGTGCAGGCGAGCGTCCTCGATCTGCTGATGGAACTTCAGGAACACACCGGCATCGGGATGTTGATGATCACGCACGACCTCGGGGTGGCACGGCTCGTCTCCGACCGTATCCATGTGATGAAGGCCGGGCGGTTCGTCGAGTCGGGCTCCGCCGAGGAGATCGTCGAGCGGCCGACCGAGCCGTACACCCGCGAGCTGCTCGCCGCCGTGCCGCGCCTCGGCGCGTGGGACGAGGACGGCGACGGCGACGGCGACGGGCGGACCGAACCCCTGGTGCAGGGAGCAGCGTCATGACCGACAACACCGCCGTGACCGACGGCACCGCCGCCGACAGCGCCTCGGCGGCCCGGCCGCTGCTCTCCGTCGAGAACCTCGTCGTCGAGTACACCACCGCGCAGGGACCGTTCAAGGCTGTCGACGGGGTCGGCTTCCAGGTGTCGCGCGGCGGTTCGCTCGCCGTGGTGGGCGAGTCCGGCTGCGGAAAGTCGACCCTCGCCCGGGCCCTCGTCCGGCTGCTCAGGCCGGTGAGCGGCCGGATCGTCCTGGACGGCACCGACATCGCGGCCCTGCCCGAGCGGCGGCTGCGTCCGCTGCGGCGGCGGGTGCAGATGGTCTTCCAGGATCCTTACGGCTCGCTGGATCCCCATCTCACGGCCCAGCAGATCGTCGCCGAGCCGCTGCGGGTGGCCGGAGTCTCCGACAGAGCCCAACGCGCCCGACGTGCGGCCGAGTTGATCGACCGGGTCGGCCTGCCTGCCTCGGCCCTGGACCGGCGGCCGCCCGAGTTCTCCGGCGGCCAGCGGCAGCGCATCGGCATCGCGCGGGCCCTCGCCTCCAGGCCCGACCTCCTCGTCTGTGACGAGGCGACGTCCGCCCTCGATGTCTCCGTACAGGCCCAAGTACTGGATCTGCTGCGGGAGTTGCAGGCGGACACCGGTATCGCCTACCTCGTCATCGCCCACAACCTCGGGGTCGTCCGGGAGATCAGCACCGATGTGGTGGTGATGCGCGCGGGTCGGGTGGTGGAGACAGGACCGACGGCCGCCGTGCTTGCCTCGCCCGCCGACCCGTACACCCGCGCACTGCGCCGCGCCTCCCTCGACCCGACCAGGATCCGGGGTGTGAAGCCCCGGGCCGTTCTGTCTGCCGCGCCCGACCCGTCGTCCCCGTCTTCCCCACCCCCTGTGGCTTCTGTGGCTCCCCCCTCTGCTGCTTCATCTGCCTCTCCCGTTTCTCCCACCACGCCCGCATCGGAAGGAAACCGCTCGTGACCACCGGCATCACCCTGCCGAACATCCCTGTCCCGCTCTCCCGGCTCGTCCTCGGCACCATGACGTTCGGGGACACCGTGGACGCCGCCGGAGCGGCGGCCATGCTCGATGCCGCGCCCGACGCCGGCATCACCGGCGTCGACACGGCCAACGGCTACGCGGGCGGCGAGAGCGAGCGCATCCTCGCCGGGCTCCTGCCGGGCCGACGCGACCGGATCGTCCTGGCGACCAAGGCCGGGATCCCGCATCCCGACCAGGGCGAGCACGCCCCGCTCTCCGCCGCCGGCCTGCGGGCCGCCCTGGAGGGCAGCCTCAAGCGGCTCGGCACCGACTCGGTCGACCTCTTCTACCTCCACCAGCCCGACCGCGCGACACCGCTCGCCGAAACCCTCGCCACCGTCGCCGAGTTCGCCGCCGAGGGCAAGATCCGCGCCCTCGGCGTCTCCAACTACGCGGCCTGGCAGATCGCCGAACTCGTGCGCGTCGCCGAGGAGGTGGGCGCGCCGCGTCCCGTCGTCGCCCAGCAGCTCCACAACCTGCTCGCCCGCCGCATCGAGGAGGAGTACGTCGAGTACGCCTCTGTCAGCGGCCTGCGCACGATGGTCTACAACCCTCTCGGCGGGGGCCTGCTCACCGGTCGGCACCGCTTCGAACAGGCCCCGGAATCAGGGCGGTTCGGGGATTCCCGGGTCGCCGCGATGTACCGGGAGCGCTACTGGGACGAACGCCTCTTCTCCGCGGTCGACCGGCTCGCCGCCGTGGCGGAAGCCGCGGGCATGCCGCTCACCGACCTCGCGCTGCGGTGGCTCCTGAGCCGCGACTCCACCGACGCGTTGCTTCTCGGCGGGTCGAAGACGTCGCATCTGCTCGCCAATATCGCCGCCGCGCAGGCCGGTCCGCTGCCGGCCGATGTGATGGCGGCGTGTGACGAGGTCGGGGTGGGGTTGCGTGGGCCGATGCCTGCGTACAACCGGTGACCGCCGCCCAGTGGTCCCGCCGACGGGCAGCACTCCGGGTGCGGGGCGTCCGTGGCTGGTCGCGCAGTTCCCCGTGCCCCTTAAGGGGCACCCCTCCGCAGGCCCCCACCTAAACCGGGCAGCCACCCGTCAGCCATCCAAAATCGCTTGAACTGTACGAATCCTCAAGGAGCCCCCATGCCCACTCCCTCCCCCGGTACCCCGGCCGCGTTCGCGGCTGCCTTGCGTGCCCGTGAGCCGCTGGTCGGCTACTGGTCCGTCCTCGACTCGCCGGTCTCGACCGAGCGCATCGCCCGTCTCGGCTACGACTATGTGGCGCTGGACGCCCAGCACGGGCTGTTGGAGTACGCGGGCGTGCTGGCCTCGCTGACCGCGATCGACACCAAGGGGTCGACCGCGGTCGGTCTGGTCCGGGTCGAGGCCAATGACCCGATGCCGATCGGCAAGGCGCTGGACGCGGGCGCGGCCGGTGTCATCGTCCCGCTCGTCGACAACGCGCGGAACCCCGCCGACGCGGTGGCCGCCGTGCGCTATCCGCCGCTCGGCAAGCGCTCGTACGGGCCCATGCGTTCGGGCCTGCGCATCGGACCCAACCCCGCCGACGCCCACGCGCAGACCGTGGTCCTCGCGATGATCGAGACCGCCCAGGGCCTCGCCAACGTGGACGAGATCTGCGCGACCGACGGGCTCGACGGGGTCTACATCGGCCCCTCCGACCTGCGCATCGCGCTCGGCGGTGCCACCTCCACCGACCCCGCGATCGCGGACGAGTTCGAGGCCGCGCTGGTCAGGGTGCGGGAGGCCGCCGCGGCCGCCGGGATCGCCGTCGGTGTCCACAACGCGGACGGCGCGAGCGCCGCCAAGCGGCTCGCCGAGGGCTTCACGTACGTCACCGTCGCCTGCGATCTCGTCCATCTGGAGCAGGCCGCGGGTCAGCACCTCACCGCCGCGCATGCCTCGGGGCTGGTCCGATGACGTCGCAGCCGACGCTCGCCGACGGTGTCGTACACCCGCATCCCACCGAACCCGGCCGCGCCGAGGCGCAGTTGTCGGCGCCGGCCGTGCAGAACCACGCCGCCAACCTCACCGTGCTGCCGGGCGGCGGGCTGGGCTGTGTCTGGTTCGCGGGCACGCAGGAAGGTGTCGCTGACATCTCCGTGTGGTTCTCGCGGCTCGACCCCGATGGTGACGTCTGGTCGACACCTGTACAGCTGTCCCACGACGACGCCCGGTCCGAGCAGAACCCGGTGCTGTCCATCGACCCGTCCGGCGACTGGTGGCTGCTCCACACGGCACAGCGGGCCGGACACCAGGACACCGCCGAGGTACGGCTGCGCGTCAGTCGCGACGAGGGTGTGACATGGGGCCCGTCCCGGACGCTCTTCGACGGCGGGGTCTTCGTCCGGCAGCCGGTGACCGTGCTGCACTCGGGCCGTCGGCTGCTCCCCGTCTTCCGCTGCGTGGCCGCGCCGGGCGAGACCTGGTCGGGCGACCGGGACACCAGCTCGGTGATGGTCAGCGACGACGCCGGGACGAGCTGGCGCGAGGTTCCGGTGCCGGGCTCGACCGGGCTCGTACACATGAACATCCGCCCGCTGCCGGACGGTTCGCTCCTCGCCCTGTTCCGCAGCCGCCGGGCGGACGCCGTGCACCGGAGCGTGTCGTACGACGACGGGGAGAGCTGGGCCGAGCCGCGTCCGCTGGACGTGCCGAACAACAACTCCTCCATCCAGTACGTGCCGTTGGCCGACGGTCGCCTCGCCCTCGTGCACAACCACAGCAGCGCCACGGATGCCGTCGCACGCCGCGTCTCGCTGTACGACGAGATAGGCGAGGAGGGGCTGCGGGAGCCCGGGGACGAGGAGAACGGTGAGGGGGCAGCGGTGGACCACGAACCCCCCGCAGCCGCCGCGCCGGGAGCCGCCTTCTGGGGCGCGCCCCGTGCCCCGCTCACCCTCTCCGTCTCCTCGGACGGCGGGCTGACCTGGCCCGTACGCCGTGACCTGGAGACCGGTGACGGCCACTGCCTCACCAACAACTCCCGCGACGGGCTCAACCGCGAGCTCTCCTACCCGTCCGTCGTCCAGACCCCGGACGGCACGCTGCACATCGCGTTCACCCGGCACCGCCGCACGATCAAGTACCTCCGCCTGAGCCCGACCTGGGCGGACCGGGAGCTCCCTGCATGACGACGACGCTCATCACCACGCCCACCTTCTCCCGCCACTCCCCCGAGCCCTGGCGAATCCTGGAACAGGCGGGCGCGGGCCCGGTGCGCCCGTACGACAACACCGCGCTGCCGGGCGGCGAGCTGCGTGAGCGGATCGGTGGGGTCGACGCGCTGGTGGTCGGCATGGACGCCGTCACCGCCGACGTCATCGACTCGGCCGACCGGCTCAAGGTCATCGCGAAGCACGGCGTCGGCGTCGACACCATCGACGTGGCCGCCGCGCGGGCCCGTGACATCCCCGTGGTGTGCGCGCCCGGCAGCAACTCCCGGGCGGTCGCCGAGTTCACCTTCGGTCTCGTCCTGGACGCCACCCGCCGCATCACCGCGTCCCACCAGCGCGTGGCGCACGGCGAGTGGCCCAAGCTGTTCGGGCCCGAACTCGCCGGAAAGACCCTGGCCGTGGTGGGCTTCGGCCGCATCGGACGCCTGCTCACCAGCTACGCGCTGGCCTTCGGCATGACCGTCCTCGCGCACGATCCGTACGTCGAGGACGCCGACATCCGCGCGCTCGACGCCACGCCCGCCCCGCTGGACGAGTGCCTGGCCCGTGCCGACGTCGTCAGTCTGCATCTGCCCGCGACGTCCGGCGCCGGCCCGCTCCTGGACCGCCGCCGACTCGCCACCATGAAGCCGGGCGCGTTGCTGGTGAACGCCGCCCGGGGCGGGCTCGTCGACGAGGAGGCACTCGCGGCGCTCCTCGTCGAAGGCCACCTGGGCGGAGCCGCGCTCGACGCCTTCGCACACGAGCCGCTCGGCCGACCGGCTCCGTACGCGGCACGGGCGGGCAGACCGGACGGCCGGAGCTCCCGATGGCCGCCACTGACCAGGGGAAGGAGAATGGGTTGGCCGGCACGCGGCGGCCGCGCCCTGCGGCAGGTCGCGGGAGAGAGCGGCGGCTCGCGGGAGAGGTGAGCGGCGATGACCGACCTCCTGGGCTCGTTGCCCGACCACCACAGACGGCTGCTCCGTGACGCGCCTCCCGGTGTGGAACTGGCCTCCCGGCCGATGCTCGCCACGCTGAGCGACCGGCGCGACTTCCCCGGCGAGTGGCTCTTCGAGCGGAAGCTGGACGGGGTCCGGGTCCTGGCGGTCCGGGAGAACGGGCGGACGCTGCTCCTCTCCCGCGCCGGCAACCGCCTCAACGACACGTACCCGGAGATCGTCGATGCGCTCGCGGCGCAGTCGTGCACGGACTTCACCGTCGACGGCGAGATCGTCGCGTTCTCCCGCGGGCGCACCGACTTCTCCCGACTCCAGCAGCGCATGGGGCTCACCCGGCGCCGGGACATCGAGGCAAGCGGCGTCGCCGTGACGTACTACGTGTTCGATGTGCTCCGACTGGAGGGCGCGGACCTGACTCGGCTGCCTTTGCGTACGCGCAAGTCGCTGCTCCGAGGGACCCTGACCTACCGTGCGCCGCTGCGCCTGACGATTCATCGCAACGAGGGCGGGGCCGAGTTGCTGGCCGACGCGTGCGCCCGGGGCTGGGAGGGGCTGATCGCGAAACGGGCGAAGAGCCTTTACCAGCCCCGCCGTTCGCCGGACTGGCTCAAGCTGAAGTGTTCCCGGGCGCAGGAGTTCGTGGTCGGCGGCTTCACCGAAGGGGGCGGTACCCGGGCCGGATTCGGCGCACTGCTGCTCGGCCACTACGAAGCGGACCGGCTGCGGTACGCGGGCAAGGTGGGCACGGGCTTCGACCGCCGTACGCTCCTCGGGCTGCGCGGAGTCCTCGACGAACTCCGCGTCCCCGCATCGCCGTTCAGCGACCGGGTGCGCGAGGCGGGCGCCCACTGGGTGGAGCCGGGGCTGGTCGCGCAGGTCGCGTTCACGGAGTGGACCCGGGACGGCATGCTGCGGCATCCGCGGTTCCTGGGGGTGCGTGACGACAAAGCGGCACGGGACATCGTGCGCGAGCGGCCTTCCGCCTGAGCGACCGAAGGCGTCGGAACACGGGACGCCCCCGCCGGGCGCAGGGCCGGAGCCCTGTGCGGCCGTCCGGGGGCGTACCAACGCGTGGGGTCCGTCTACCGCTCGGACTTCTTGACGCGCTCGGAGGCCTTCGCGGCGAGCTCCTGGGCCCGGCCCGTCATCTGCTCGCCCCGGCCCTCGCTCTCCATGGGCATGTCGCCCATGGCCCGCCCGGCGGTCTCCTTCATCTTGCCCTTCATCTGCTTGGCCTTGCCCTTTGACTTACCCATGGTTTTCCGTCCTTCGATGAGGGTTGGACTGGCGTAACCACCCTGCGCCCGACACCCGCCCTTCGCAATCCGTGAGCGATTCGTCACCGTGTGTATTCAGGCGGATTCGGGGTAGGCATCGCGCTGGCATGCGCCCGGTCGAGTGGTGACGATGGACTGGAACCACCGAGTCACGCGGTGGAGCCACGACGAGAGACCGTGCAAGTGTTCCGACCTCGGAGGGGAACGAATGACCTCGGACGCCGCTTCGAAGGCGGAGGAGCCGGGGCGCGACCTGCCCGACCAGGCCGTGCCCGACGAGGACGCGCCCCGGATCGCCGAACTGCAGGAGGAGATCGGCCAGTTGAAGGAGGCCGTGACCTCTCACGCCGTCGTGGACCAGGCGATCGGCATGATGGTGGCACTCGGGCGGGTGACGCCCGACGACGGCTGGGCCGTGCTTCGGGAAGTGTCCCAGCACACCAATATCAAACTGCGGAACGTCGCGGAGATGATCCTTGTCTGGGGACAGAAAGGCGATCTCCCGCCGGATGTCCGAGCCACGCTGGAAGACACTCTCGACCGCTATGGGCCCACATCGCTTCCGGAAGATTCACCGCCACTGCGATGAGGGTGTTTTATTCAGCGCGCACTGGTTAGTTCGAGAGGTGGCAGTTCACTGGCAAACCGCTCCCGGGAGGGTTCGGCAGTGAGCTCGCCACTCAGCCGCCCGGCCCGGGAAGTCCCGTGACGGGCGGTTGAGTCACCCTCTCCGTCGCCGACTGCCGCCACTGCTTCCGCGAGGGCCTCGTCGCGCACCTTGGCGCAGCAGCCGTTGAGCAGCCGGGAGACGTGCATCTGCGAGATGCCGAGCTGCTCCGCGATGCGACTCTGGGTCATGCCTCGGAAGAAGCGCAGGTAGAGGATGGTTCGCTCGCGTTCGGGGAGCGCCGCCAGACACGGCTTCACGGCCTCCCGGTCGATGACGAGGTCGAACCCGGAGTCGGACTCCCCCAGGGCGTCCCCGAGCGCGTAGCCGTCGTCGCTGCCGGGCAGTTCCGCGTCCAGGGAGAGGGCGGTGAAGCTGTCGAGGGCCTCGAATCCGGCGCGTACGTCGTCCTCGGTCATGTGCGCGTACGCGGCGATCTCGGCGATGCCGGGACTGCGGCCCGGTGCCGTCTGTGACAGCTCCTTCACGGCTGCGCGGACCCGGTTGCGCAGGTCCTGAACCCTCCGCGGCACGTGGAGGACCCACATGTGGTCGCGGAAGTGGCGCTTGATCTCGCCGGTGATGGTCGGGATCGCATAGCTCTCGAAGGCGTTGCCACGCTCGGGGTCGTAGCGGTCGACGGCCTTGACCAGACCGAGGGCCGCCACCTGGCCGAGATCCTCGACGGACTCGCCGCGCCCCCGGTAGCGCAGGGCGATGCGGTTCGCCATGGGCAGCCAGGCCTGGACCAGCTCGTCACGCAGAGCTTGTCGCTCGGGCCCGCCGGGCAGGGCGGCGAGGCGTACGAAGTCCGCGGCCGAGTCGGGGGCGTCGTCGTGCGGGTGCTGCTTCGTTCTGACGGTGATTGGCATGGTGCGTCGCATCTCCCTCAGAGGGTGCTGACGGGACAGTCACCATGGGAGTGAGCGCGCACGGACCGCTCTGGACACACCCGCGATCTGGCGGAGCCAGCTCCCACGGACGTGCCTCCTGTCCGAAGCACTAATAGACCAACTTCCCGCACTCGGACATTTCAAAACGAAGCATCGAATATCGAGGGCCCGACGCAACAATCAATAATCGCCCGGTCGCGCAAAGTGACGAAGTGGCAAAGTCGCGAAGCGGAGGAGTGAATCGAATCGGCGGGGTACGAATTTCGGCGGGGGTGCCGATGGAGTCGCCGGGAAACACGCTCCCGCGAATTTGCCGCGCGGGTATCAAAAACCGATTCGGGAAGGCATGCGACACGCGCGTCCGGGCCTCGGGCGGCCGGGACCCTGTTTCGGTCGGCGGCGTCGGGTACTCGCCGGGGATGGACAACGACACGACACAACTGGCCCTCTCCGGTGCGGTGGTGGGCGGAGTGGTGCCCTTCCTGGTGGGCGTCGTCATCGTCGGCGCCCTGATCTGGGCCGTGTGGTGGGGCCGGCGGGTCCGCGCCCAGGAGCCCGGCCCGCCCCGCCCCGAGGAACAGCCCCGGCTGCCCGAATCGGGTCCCGTGGGCGAGGTCCGCGAACGGCGCGACCCCGCCGAGATGCCCCGGAGCAACCATCGGCTGACCTCGCACCGGCTCCCCGGCCACGGAAACAGCCCGACCCGCCGCGCGACGAGGCAGAAGCCCCCGACCTGGAACGAGAACAACGGAGGAGGCTACGACAACGGAGGCCCCGGCCGAACCTGACGCGAACGACGCGCAACGCACACCCGGCCCTGGATCCGGACCTGCCACCCGCACCCTCACCCGCACCCGCAGCGGGACCTGCAGCGGGACGCCAAAAAAGGAGCCCTCTCGCCGGCGGGCATCTGCTTCACTCGGCGCATGCTGAAGATCGGATCCGTGGTGTTGGGTGTATGGGACGTGCCGCGTGCGAGGGCATTCTGGACGGAGGCTCTCGGGTACGTCCCGCGCGACGAGCCGGAGGACGACTGGGTGGTGCTGGTGCCCCCACAAGGGGCCACGGGCCCCCAACTGGCGCTCGGCCTGAGTGAGACGCCGGTGCAGGAGGTTCCCCGCGTCCATCTGGACCTCTACGCCGGGGACGCGGCGGACCAGGCCGCCGAGGTCGCCCGACTGGTGTCCCTCGGCGCCCAGCGGGTCGACTGGCACCTGTATCCCGAGGACCCGGACTTCGTGGTGCTGGCCGACCCCGACGGAAACCGCTTCTGCGTCATCGACACCAGCCGGGAGTGACATCCGCGGCCGCTCCGACAACAGCGAGGGCGGGCCGATGGCAGGGTCGCCGAGCTGTTCAGTCCTGGTGGATGCACCGGACGATTCGGCCGACGAACCCAGCGGCCCGCTCCGGCTCCTCCTCGAACCAGTTTCCGAGGTGTTCCCGGACTGCCTCCCCCACGCAGTCCCGCACCTCGCTGTTGCCCAGCAGCCCGCGTGTGGCGCCGAGAAATTCGGGATGGTCCAGCTTCACCGACACAACTGCCGTGAGGCTCCTGCAGATCCGGTCGTCGTGGGGATCAAGGTCCGCTGTCGGCAACCCCCGTTCCCGTGCGTACGCGACGACCGCGGCCGCCACTCCGTCGCGGAAGCCGTCCACGTGCGCGCCGCCCTCGCGAGAGGCCCGGCTGTTGGCGAAGCCGACTATCCGTTCCTGGCGGGAGCCGGTCCACAGCAGGGCCACCTCCATCGTCCCCGCCATCCGTGGGTCCTCGCGCTCGAAGCCGATGACGTCCGGCTGGACGCCCGACCCCGTCTCCGCGTCGAGGGCGGCCACGAAGTCCCGAACTCCCTCCGGGAACCGGAACGACACCGCCCGGGCCCCGCCCGCCGGGCGTTCGTCGGTCAGCGAGATCCCCAGGCCCCGGTTGAGGAAGGCCACCTGCCGGAAACGCTCCGCCAGCACGGCGAACGAACACAGCGTCGTCTCGAAGATCTCACTGTCGGGCCAGAAGGTGATGGTCGTCCCGGTGCCAGTCGCGGGCCCCACAGCGGCGGGCGGGGCGACCTCGACGCCTCGCGCGTACTCGTGGACCCGGCGGACCTCGTCACACTGCACCTCGGCCGTCAGCCGGCTCGACAGGGCGTTGACGACGAAGAGCCCCGCTCGGAATTGACCCACGTCCGTGATGTGCCGACCACTGAGCTCGGGCCCGGCGTGGAAGCTGGTCAGCAGCGCTTCGAGGTCCAGGCCGCCGGTGTCCCCGGCGGCCTGGAAGGGACCCCCCGGCCCGTCATCGACGACGCGCACGCCACCGTCGGGCGTGAGCGTGACATCAACAGAGCCACTGCCGCCGGCCAGGACCTGGTTCACCGCCTGGCCGACGACCTCGAACACCATTTGATGCAGACCGCGTTCGCCGGTCGAGCCGACCCACATCCCGGGCCGCTTCCGAACGGCTTCCCGCCCCTCCAGCACCTCGATGCCGGCAGCGTCGTACCCCGTGCCTTCTCCACTCACAAAGACCCCTCCCATGGCGTCCGGTAGACCTCTCCAGCCTAGGAGAAATCCGGGAAAACACCAGGTCAGAGCGATTTCATCGAGGCTGTGGACGGGCGGGTGAGGGCCCGCCCGGCAGCGGTCGGCCAGGGTCCGCGCACCGCGCCCAGAACGCACCCGAGGGCCCACCGAAGCCGCGTACGACCCCTTTCAGGGCGCCGCCGAGGACCTCAATTCCGGTACGTGGGAAAGGGACTTGGGGTTCTGCGAGCCGGGAGGAATGCGCCTCGCCCGAGGCTGCGTCAGCCGACCATGTCGAAGTGGGCCCGGGCCCGGTCGAAGTGGCGGCCGGCCATGTCGTCCCGGCGAATCACCCAGTGGACGACGCCCAGATCGCCCTCGGTCACGCCCTCGCCCCCGACCTCCGCGAGCAGCACCAGTCACCCGGGCCGTGGTCGTGCTCCGTGACGGGATCCGCGTTCCAGACCCAGGGGCAGCCGCCTATCTGCACCGGCCCGTCCGTCGTCATCTCGCCGCGGGTCTTCCACCACACGGAGCCCAGCTCGCTGCCGTGCGGGAACTCCTCGGTCTCCGAACCGCGGTTGGGCAGCGAGGGCCTGACCGTCAGATGCAGCTCCCGGGCCGGGCGGACCTCCGGCAACCACTCGTAGGCGGAACCGCGTTCGGAGACGGGCGTGCCGACCGGGACGTAGACGAGCCGGTGCCAGTCGTCGTCGCTCCAGGGGTCCTCCGTGTCCGCGAAGAACAGCAACGTGCCGTCCTCGGGCAGCGGGAGGTCCGTCGCGCCGGGCGGGACGGCCGCGAGGTCGACCGAGGCGAGGAACGGCAGGTCCGGAACGGGCTCGTCATCGGGCGTCGGCGGCAACCCGCCGAGCCGACCGGCGAGCGGGCCGTCGGGCGGCGCCTCACCGGGGAGGCTCAGCATCGCGCAGCGACGGGCGGTGTAGAGCCACCGATCGACCTCGTCCTCGGGCAAACCACGGCTGCGGGCTTCGTCGCGGAACGGATCCATCGATGTCATTCGCAGAGTATGCCGGCGCCGCCCACGCCCCCTCCGGCGATGAAGTGAACCGGTCGCGGGCCCCGACGGCCGACGCCGCGGCGACCGAACCGGCAGACACCGCCGAGGTGTTGGGTTCGGTCGAAGCGGCGTCGTCCGTCGGGGCCCGGTCACTTCACGAAGCGGTACTTCAGGTGAGTGGCCAGGGGCGTGCCGACCACGCTGACGGGCTCCAGGCGCCGCCCCGAGCCCAGTCCCTCGAAGAGCCGCAGTCCCTCGCCGAGGAGCGCGGGCACGACGTGCAGTTGCAGCTCGTCGATGAGCCCCTCCCTGAGGTACTGCTGCACCGTGCTCGCCCCGCCCGCGATGTCGACGTTCCGGTCCCCCGCGGCGGCCTTCGCCCGGTCGAGCGCGCTGTGGATGCCGTCGGTGACGAACGTGAAGGTGGTGCCGCCCTCTTTGACGAGGGTCGGCCGGGGTCGGTGGGTGAGTACGAAGACCGGGGCCCGGAAGGGTGGGTTGTCGCCCCAGAACTCCTCGCCGGTGTCGTACATCATCCGGCCCATGACGACCGCTCCGGTGGCGTCGAACCACTGGCGCATCAGCTCGGAGTCGCTGTTCTCCTCCCCGCCCGTCATGCCCTGGCGCTCCCGCCAGCTCGCCAGGTTGTGGATCCACTCGAAGAGCGGCTCGGCACCGTCGCCTCCCGGGTTGTCGATGGCGACGTCGGTGCCGGCGATGTAGCCGTCGAGGGAGATGGCCATATCCGCGGTTACGGTCACGATGGGTGCTCCTGAGTCCTGGATGTGCTGTCTTCACCCTTGCGTCGATCGGGACCCGGCGCATTCGACAGGCTTCCGAGCTTTTGCCGTGGCCACGATCCCGGATAGCACACACATTCGAATATGTGGGTACGCTGGATGCATGTCCACGCACCTCCAGGGTTCGCTGTTCGACCAGACCGACGAGGTCCGCCTCGGCCCGCTCGACGGGCTGCGCCGGACCGTGCTCGGAGACGGGGCCTGGATCGATCTGCTGCCGGGCTGGCTGCACGGGGCGGACGCGCTGTTCGCGCGGCTGGCCGACGAGGTGCCCTGGCGGGCCGAGCGGCGGCAGATGTACGAGCAGATGGTGGACGTACCGCGGCTGCTCGCGTTCTACCGGGCCGCCGACGCGTTGCCGGTCCCCGTCCTGGACGAGGCCCGGGACGCCCTGTCCGCGCACTACGCCGACGAGCTGCGGGAACCGTTCACCACTGCCGGGCTCTGCTTCTACCGGGACGGCCGGGACAGTGTGGCCTGGCACGGGGACCGGATCGGCCGGGGCGCTCGCGAGGACACGATGGTCGCCATCCTGTCCGTGGGCGCTCCGCGCGACCTGCTGCTACGACCCAGACGGAGCGGCACTCCGGTGCGGCGCCCTCTCGGACACGGCGACCTGATCGTGATGGGCGGCTCCTGCCAGCGCACCTGGGAACACGCGATCCCCAAGAGCGCCCGGGCGGCGGGTCCCCGGATCAGCGTCCAGTTCCGCCCGCACGGCGTGCAGTGACCCTCCGCAGGGGCGCCGCCTGCCACGACGCCCCGACGCACTACGGATGAGGGACCGGCTCCTGCCTACGGCGCCGCCACGAGCGGGCGCGCCGCGGTTCCTGGTCGGGCAGCCAGCCGAAGGCCAGGCAGCTGCCGACGACGCCGAGGACGAGCCCGATGAAGAAGCCGCCCAGGTTCGAGGTGACCCAGGTCCCCAGGGAGAGCAGAGCGCCCAGGATCGAGTAGAAGAGGCGCTGGGTGGGGTTGAAGAGGATCAGCAGGCCGAGAATCAGCATCAGGGTCGGCAGGAGGTAGCCGGCCAGGCCCTGCATGCCGATGTGCATGACGACCTTCAGCGACGCCTTCTCCGTGACCAGGATCTCCGCCCCGCCCAGGGCGAGGAGCAGCCCGCCCCAGAAAGGACGGGCCGCACGCCAGCGCCGGAAGGCGGCCATCAGCAGCCCTTGTCGCTGAAGCTCAGCTTCAGACCGGGAAGCTTGAACACCGCCGCCGTGGTGGCGTAGTTGGTCTGCCGCAGGTTGCCGATGTGGACGGTGTCGGCCTGCTGGCTGAAGACGCCCTTCGGGCCCTGCGCATGGGACTTGTCGAGTGTGCTGGCGTCGTTGCCGATCTCGATGTTGTCGAAGGACGCGTCGCCCGACAGCTCGGTGGAGTCGGTGGTGAGGTTGACCGCGGACACCTTCTGGCTGCCCTCGCCGGCCCTGATGAGCAGGTTCGTGCCGCCGAGGTCGACGCTCTGGCAGAGCTTGGTGAGGGTCGCCTTCTTGATCGCGGAGACCACCACCAGGACCTGGCCGCCGGTGTCACCCTCGTTGGGGCTGCCCGGGGCCATCTGGTCGAGACCGCCGAACTGTGCGAAGCCCTCGCCGTCGAGGTTGGTCGCGGTGACGGTGAACGGCATGCCGGAGATCGCGAACTGCACGCCCAGGGCCCCCTGGGCGGTCAGGATCATCAGGCCGGCCGCGACCGCGGTGGCAGGCACCGCCATCACCGCGGCGCGGCGCAGACGGACCCGCCCGCGTCTCTCGGAGCCTTCGGGGCTCTCCGGGATGGAACCGCTTTCCGACACTTCGGAGGGCTCGGGGGTGGAACCGGCTGACGAGGTGGCGTCCGAGGACGAGGCCATTTTCTGCTCCCAGGGGCATGTATCAGTGCGGGTAGGGCTTCAGTGGCACGTTGTCCTGGCGCGGACAGCGCATACGGCGCACGCCTCCTCACACCTCCCGGCGGGCGCAAGGGCTTTCTCGTTACGCAGCAGTAACCGCGACGGAAGTTACCCCCGGTAAGTGGCGAGGGTCAAGCACCTTGTGGAAAAAGGAAGTCGGAGATGTGACGGAGCCGTGGAGAGCGGTCCCCGCCGCTCGACCGAACGTCAACTGCCTTGCTGCACAAGGGTATTGAATATTAGTCAACTTCCTTGCTGCACCTTGACGTTGAACATCACTCAGGTCTACAACTCTCCCTGGCTAGCACGGATCCGTGGCGCCGGATCCGTCCTGCGGCGCACGTCGACTCCCGGGCTCCATCCCGTCACACGGTCGGCAGGCCGGTCACGTGGTCGACAGACCCGACACACGACCGGCCGACCGCACGTGCGGTCCGCATCCACTCCTCCATGGCACCGGCACGGTCGCACCCCCCTCCTGGGCCGCGTCCGGTCGCCCCACCGCCGGTCCCGCGCCGGAGGCCGTCCATCGACGCCTCCGGCCGATCTCCCGGCAGCCACCGCCGGTCCGTCGCGTACGGAGAAGGCGCGACGGGCCGGTGGCGGCCCAGTTCCCCCACCCCACTCTCGGAATGAGGCACCCGCATGCGTACTCGGACTTCCCTCGCACTGGCCGCCGCCGTCACGTCGCTCGCCCTCTCGGCGGCCGGCCCGGCCTCCGCGGCGGACGGCTCGGTCCTGACCACCGGCGGCGCCGGCGGCACGGCCGTCGCGGCCGGAGCCGTACTCAACTCCTCGCTCGCCGCCGGAACCAGCGCCACGCTCTACTCCAGCAGCACCGGCACGAGCGGCCTCTCCTGCACGTCGTCGAAGTTCGTCGCCTCGGTCGTCGACAACCCGACGGCGCCCGGTACGGCCACCGAGTCGGTCACCGAGCACACCTTCAACGCCAGCAGTTGCACCAGCAACGTCGTCGGCGTACTCGGGGTCACCAGCATCAAGGTCGACAACCTGCCCTACACCTCGGCCGTGGGCTCCGACGGATCGGTCACCATCACGCCGGCCGCCGGCTCGACCATCCAGACAACCGTCGTGCTGCGCACACTCCTTGGCAGCATCACCTGCGTCTATCAGGCACCCAGCCTGTCCGGCACGGCCGACAACGCCGACAACAGCATCTCGTTCAGCAAGCAGCAGTTCACGAAGTTCTCCGGCTCGTCGCTGTGCTTCAGCAACGGCTACTTCACCGCCAAGTACGCCCCGGTCACCGACACGACGCAGGCCGACAGCCCGGCGGTCTTCGTCAACTGACGCCGACCGGCAGCCTCCGTACGAACGCCTGGGGGGCGGGGAGATCTCTCCCCGCCCCCCAGGCGTTCACGGTTCACTTCAGGTCGCTCTTCTTCATGTAACCCGAGTCGATGAGCACCTGCTCATAGTTGCCCTTGTCGACGCTCACGGGCTCCAGGAGGTACGCGGGCACGACCCTCTTGCCGTTGTCGTACGTCCTGGTGTCGTTGACCGCCGGCTTCTTGTCGTGGACGACGGAGTTGACCATGTAGGAGGTGACCAGCGCCAGCTCGCGGGTGTCCTTGTAGACGGTCTGGGTCTGCTCGCCCTCCACGATCGACTTGATGGAGGGCGCCTCGGCGTCCTGGCCGGTGACGATGGGCAGCGGCTTCCCCGCACCTCCGTACCCGTGCTCCTTCAGCGCGTTGAGGATGCCGATGGACATTCCGTCGTACGGCGAGAGGACCGCGTCGATGGTCTGGCCGTTGTACTTCGAGTTGAGAATCTTGTTCATGCGCTTCTCCGCCGTGGGGCCGTCCCAGCGGAGGGTGCTGACCTGATCGAGATCGGTCTCCCCGGATCTCACGATCAGGTCGCCGTTCTGGATGTATGGCTCCAGCACTTCCATCGAGGCGTCATAGAAGTAGCGCGTGTTGTTGTCGTCGGGCGAACCCGCGAAGAGCTCGATGGTGAACGGGCCCTTGCCGCTGCCGTTGACGAGTCCCAGCTTCTCCACGATGAAGTCGGCCTGCTGCGAGCCGACCTTCACGTTGTCGAAGGACGCGTAGTAGTTGACGGCGTCGCTGCCGAGAATCAGCCGGTCGTAGGAGATCACGGGGATGCCGGAGTCCTTCGCCTTGCTCAGGACGTCGGTGAAGGCACGCCCGTCGACCGAGGCGATGACGAGAGCGTCCACGCCGTCGTCGATCATGGCCTGCACCTGCGCGACCTGGTTCTTCGGGTCGTTGTCGGCGTACTTCAAGGTGGTGTTGTATCCGAACCCCTTGAGCTCGTCGACCATGTTCCGACCGTCGTCGATCCACCGCTGCGACGTCTTCGTCGGCATGGCGATGCCCACGGATGCGGTCCCGTCACCGCTGCCGGCGTCGGAACCCTCACCGCATGAGGCGAGAGAGAGGGTCAGGACCGTGGATATGGCCGCAGCTACGGTGGTGCGGGCGCGCATGCTCATTGTTCCTCACTGGGTGACAGGCAGTCGGCGGGACTCGGCGGCCGCGTGTGCGCCGGGCGGCCGACGGCCGTCGTCCACGTCCGGCCGGTACGGCAGATCGTGAGGGAGACGTCCGCGGCGCACGGTTCCAGGACGGAGGCCGTTGTGCGTCGTTCGGTGCCGAGGTCGCGCCGAGGCTGCCTTGACAAGGGGGGTTCGGGGCGCCACACCGGAAGAGCTCGTACTACGCGTACGTACCGGTGGCGGGCGCCGAGGTCGGCCGGTGCCCGGGCGCGTGGAGCCTTCCGGGATCGGCTGGTCTCACCGGGTCGCGGTGAGGGGTGGAGCGTCAGACCGGACGGTATGTCTCTCGCGTTTGGGCTCCGTTGAACCCGCACACGACAGGCCGGGGATGACCGGCCCCCACGGGCGCGGACTCGAACGTGGGTGCGCGGGGAGCGTATCCCGGCGTACGCCCCCTGCGGCGCTCTTTCATCACATTAGTTGCGACGGCGCACGATCGGCCTGGCCAGGGATATCGCTACTTGCGGCCTTATGCGGACGATCCGGTTCCTAGCGCCCGTCGCGTGCGGCTGGTTGCTCGATCGCGCGGACAACGAGATCGACGTGCGCACGGACCTCCACCATCTCACCGTCCCACGGCTCCCCTCCGGGTGCTACGGAATCAGCGGGCTCCGCGAGGCCGTCCCGGCCCCCGAGACAGAGGGACCGCGCTCGGGCCAGTACGGGCCGGCGCCGGGCCGGCAGCCGGTCGAGCGCCCAGGAGGCCGCCGCGTCCTTGGAGGTGATGGTGCCGGTCGCGAGCGTCACCCAGACGCGGGCGAGGGTCAGCAGGACGTTGCGGGTGTCCGACTCGAGGTCGGCCAGCAGCTCCGGCACCCCGGCAACGATCGCGCGCCGGAGGTCCTCGTACGGCACGGGGTCGAGGAGCCGCGCGGGCGGCGGCCCGTGGAGCGGGGTGTCCCCGAGGAGCACCATCGTGATCAGCGGCGCCAGATCGGGCATGACCGCCGGGGCGGGCACCTCTCCCGCTCGAACTCCGCACGCAGCCACACGCCGTAGAGGAACTCGCAGCGCGGCGGGTACCGCCAGGGCCGGACGTCGCCCTGGGCGACGACGATCAGCTCGACCGGCCGGGCCGGCCCTCCGCTCCGGGCGCCGCGGCCGGAGATCCCCAGCAGACCATGGAGCAGGTTCCGTCGCTCGCGGTCCGTCATGCGTCGCCGGGCGACGAGGAACACATCGAGGTCACTGTCGGGCCGCAGGCCGCCGAGGACGGCCGAGCCGTGCAGACAGACTCCGGCGACCTCCGCGCCGAGCACGTCGTGCACCAGGCGGAGGACCTGGTCGAGCTGAGGCTGATAGTCCCTCACGGCACGGATCGTAGACGGACGGAAGGTGGGCGTTCACGTCAGTTTCCGGGCGTGATCGACACCACGGGATGTGCGGGAACCCGCAAGATCGCCACCACAGGCCGCATCAAGGATGCGAAGTTCCCTGGCACGAGCCCCCACAAGCCCTTTCCCCAGCAAGATCACCCTTGTTCAACCTTGTATGACATGTAGCCAATTGTCCGGATCGCGACCAACCAGGTCGCTGCGGTTTCCCCGCTCCCCCAAGGGCCCGATAGGCATACGAATCGTCAATTGATCCAATTCCGGCGGCATATGCGACACCGCATGCCGCAGGACCGAGTACAAGGACGTATCCGCATGCCCGATCCCACTCGCCGCCGCGCTCTGCGGGGCGCGGCCGGACTGGCCGTCACCGCCGGCGCGTTCACCGCGCTCTCCCCTTCGCCGGCCTCCGCCGCGGACCACCACGGCGGGCCCGCCCCCGCGCCCTTCGACTTCGACGAGGTCTACCGGGGCCGTCGAATACAGGGCCGGCCGTCCGGCGGAGGCCATCATCACGGCGCCGGTTACGCGGTGTTCGTGGACGGCGTCGAGCTGCACGTGATGCGCAACGCCGACGGGACCTGGATCAGCGTCGTGAGCCACTACGACCCGGTGCCGAACCCGCGCGCGGCGGCCCGCGCCGCCGTGGAGGAGCTCCAGGGCGCTCCCCTCGTCCCGTTCAACTGACCCACAGAGCACCGGAGTTCACCGCAATGACCGTACGCAAGAACCAGGCGAACCTGACGGCCGACGAGAAGCGCAGGTTGGTCGCCGCGCTGATCGAGCTGAAGCGCACCGGCCGGTACGACGGCTTCGTCACGACCCACAACGCGTTCATCCTCGGCGACACGGACAACGGCGAACGGGTCGGCCACCGTTCGCCCTCCTTCCTGCCCTGGCACCGCAGATTCCTCCTGGAGTTCGAGCGGGCGCTGCAGTCGGTGGATGCGTCGGTGGCGCTGCCGTACTGGGACTGGAGCGCCGACCGCACGACCCGGGCCGCCCTGTGGGGGCCGGACTTCCTCGGCGGCACGGGCCGCTCCGTCGACGGACGCGTCACGGACGGCCCGTTCGCCGAGTCCACCGGCAACTGGCCCATATCCGTACGCGTCGACACGCGCACGTATCTGCGCCGCTCGCTCGGCGGCAGTGGCCGGCAACTGCCCACCCCCGCCGAGGTCGAGTCCGTACTCGCCATGTCCACCTACGACATGGCGCCGTGGAACAGCGCCTCCGACGGCTTCCGCAACCACCTGGAGGGGTGGCGGGGCGTCAACCTCCACAACCGCGTCCATGTGTGGGTGGGCGGGCAGATGGCCACCGGCGTCTCCCCGAACGACCCGGTCTTCTGGCTGCACCACGCGTACGTGGACAAGCTGTGGGCCGAGTGGCAGCGCAGACACCCGGGCTCCGGCTATCTGCCCCTCGCGGGCACCCCGGACGTCGTCGACCGCGGCGAGACCATGAAGCCGTGGAACGACTCCACGCCCGCCGATCTGCTGGACCACACGAGGCACTACACCTTCGACACTGCCTGACCGCCGCAGCCTGACAACAGCGCGGGCCCGCCCCACTCCTCACGGCACGGGCGGGCCCGCCGCCACGCTCAGAAGCCCGGGTCGCAGCACCCGTCCCGGCGCATCAGCCGGCCGACGTCCAGCCAGTCGTCCTCGCCCGCCGCGTGGCGTGCCGCCCGTTCGGGGACCGGCTTGTACGCGGCGACGAGGTCGTCGGTCGTGTAGGGCACCCCGCCCCGGAGTACGGAGACGGTTCGTACGAGCGTGTCGAAGTTCTCGAACGGGTCGCCGTCCACGATGGTCAGGTCGGCGAGTTTGCCGGGCTCGACCGTGCCGAGGTCGTCCTCGACACCGAAGAGGCGGGCGGGCAGCACGGTCACGGTGCGCAGGGCCGCCGCCGGGGACAGGCCGCCCCGGTGAAGTGCGCGCAGTCCCATGTGGAGGGAGAGGCCGACAGCGACGAGCGGCTGGTCGGTGCCGAGGGCGACGATGCCTCCGGCGGCCAGGATCCGCCGGTAGATGTCGGTCTCCGTGCGCAGCGTGGCGAGTTGGGCCGGCGTCGGTGGCACGCCCGCCCCCTGCCGGACCAGAGCGGCGTCCCAGGGCGGCATCACGGCGGTGACCCGGGGGTCGTCGGCGAGCCCGGGGTCCGCGCCGAGGAGCGGCGCGGAGGTGAACGGCGTCGCGATCAGGCCGAAGTTGACGCCTCGCGCCGTGTAGATCTCCAGCAGGTCCTGGTAGGCGCGCCCGGAAGCGGTGATCGCGTGTCCGGACTCGTAGCGCTGGGTGGCCTGCAGATGGGTCGTCAGGTCCTGGCCCAGTTGCACGCCGGGCGAGAGCAGATGGCTGCCCGAGCGCACGCCGAGCCGCTCGTGTCCGAACCTGGCCGCCTCCTCCATCACCCAACTCGGCGCCCGTACATAGGTTTTCACGAAGTCCCAGTCCAGCGCGGCACCCCGTTCCAGTGAGCGCCGCAGCCCGTCCCCGGTCCGGTGGGCGCGCCCCATGCTGTACGCGACCCGGGAGCCGTCGAGCAGTTCGCCGGTGGTCAGGAGGCGGGGCCCGGCGAGCTGACCTGCCGTCACCGCCTCCCGGATACGGGCCTGTTCGTAGGCGAACCCGCCGAGCGACACGGCGGTCGTGATGCCGTACGTGAGCTGGCCGACGGTCTGCCGGCCGCCGTAGGTCACCTGCCACGGGTGGGTGTGCGTGTCCCACAGCCCGGGCACGACGGTCCGCTCCGAGGCGTCGACCAGCCTGAGCGCCGTGCGTCGGCGGTGCGGCTCGACGGCGGTGACGCGGCCGCCGCGTACGACGATGTCGACGTCGTCCCGTACGGACTCGCCGGTGCCGTCCCACAGCTGCCCGGCGTGCACCACCGTGTCGGCCGGTGCGGGTCTGCGCTGGTCGAGCGGCACGCGGACGGTACGGGCCGGGCCGCCGTCGACGCCGATGAGCCGCAGCCGGGTGCCGGACAGGTACAGCAGGGTCTTCGAGTCACCGGACCAGGACGGGTGGTCGGCCGGTTCGGCCGTGAGCGTGCGCAGGGCGCCGCGCGGCGTGCCGTCGGGTGCGACGGGCAGCAGGCACAGCGCGGACTCGACGATCACCGCCATCCAGCGCCCGTCGGGCGACCAGACAGGCCCCGAGTCGTACCTGTCGGAGAGCGAGACATGTGAGGCGACCGTGTGCAGACGGTCCGTTCCGGTCGTGGTGTCGACGACACGGACGAGGTTGTAGCCCTCCCGGAAGCGGAGGTTGAGACGGTTGCGGTCGCAGAGGGCGAGGTAGCGGCCGTCCGGCGACCAGCTGGGCCGGCCGGGCAGACCGCCCGCGCCGAGCGGCGTCGCCAGCACCCGTTCCGTGCCGGCCGCGAGGTCCCGGACGACGAGCCGCCCGCTCATGTCGAGGCAGGCGAGCCGTTTCCCGTCGGGCGAGAGCGCCGGATGCACCCGGCCGCCGGTGGCGAGCGCGGTCTCCTCGCCGGTGGCCAGATCTCGCCGGTACACGCCGAGCAGCCCGTCGCGGTCGTCCGCGTACAGCAGTGAACGTCCGTCGCGCGCCCACGAGGGGCCCAGCAGGTAGCCGGTGGGTGCCATCCGGCGCAGGCGCCTCGGCGCCCGGCCCCCGGAACTGTGCGCCAGCCAGAGCGAGTTGAGGGCGGCGAAGGCGATCCTCCGCCCGTCGGGCGAGAGCGCGGGCAGGTGGATGCCCCGCACCGGCCGCGCCCGTCCCGCCTCCCCCAGGTCGTACTCCTTGACCTGGTAGCGCGGCCGGTCCACGGGCAGTACGCCCTCGAAGGGGATCGCGTCCGCGTCCGCCGGTTTCTCCGGTCGCACGACGGTGAAGCGGCCGTCCACGGTGAGCAGCAGCTCGCCCTCCGGCGTCCAGCGGGGCGGCACCGGCGCGATGTCCCCGGCGACCGCGACGGGTTCACCGTCGACGACGAGCGCGCACGAGCCGTTGGGTGACGCGGTGGTCCGTAGATACGCCAGGCGGCGGCCGTCCGCCGCGAGGGCGGGCGTCAGGATCTGGGCGGCCGCGGTCTCGGTGTGCTCCACGACGACCGGGCCCGCGCCCGAGGCGGGGACGGCGCCGACCGTCCGGGCGTCGAGGCCGAGGCCGTTTGCGGTGGTGACGCCCTTCGCCCGGACGAAGAGGATCCGCTTCCCGTCCGGCGACCAGGTGGGGTCGAAGTCCTCCCACACCCCGTCCTGCGACGGACCCTCCTGGCCCGGCAGACCGGTCACACGGGCGATGTCACCGGTGCGCAGGTCCAGTACATGGATGCGGTACGGACTGCCGGTCACCTGGTCGCCGCCGCGCTCGGAGGCGAAGGCGATCCGGGTGCCGTCGGGCGACCAGGCAGGGCCCCGGTCGTCCCAGGGCCCGTCGGTGCGCTGTCGTACGTCCGAGCCGTCGGGCCGCATCGTCCAGATGTGGAAGCCGCCGCCCCGGTAGGCGCAGAAGGCGACGAGCTTGCCGTCGGGGGCGTGCACGGGACGGTTCGGTTCGAGGTCCGCGGGGGTGAGCGGGACGGCCTTGCCGCCGGTGCGCGGGAGGGACCACAGCACGTTCTGGACCTCGGCGATCAGCCGGTCCCCGCCGGGCGCGAGGGTCGCCGAGCCGTTGGTGGCCGCCGTGAAGGACAGCGAGAGCTCGCCGGGCGGCTGCGCGGCGGCCGGCGCGACACCCATGGCCGTGACGGCACCGGCGGCGCCCGCGGCCGCGAGGAGTTGACGACGGGAAAGGGAGAGGGGGAGGGAGAAGGCAGGAGTGAAGGCGGCGTTGCTCCGGTCACGGTCCATGACTCAGAACGCTCGCGCATCTCCCGGCGCGTGAGCAACACCGCCATTCTCGCCAAAAAGGGTGGGATGTTGACGAGATGTCAGCCCCGCTTGGCGTGCAGGGTCCGCGCGACCTTCGGGCCCAGCCACCGCTTGAGTCTGCGCAGCGCTTCGAGCTGTCCTGCCGCCCGGTCGATCCGGTAGTAGAGCTGCGGGGGGATGTACGGGAGCAGCGGGGAGTGCCGCTGACCCAGGAGCGCGAACATCTGCGCCGGAGGCAGGCCGATGTAGCGCGGCAGGCTCTCGTACCACTGGGCACTGTGCCGGGCCGCGCTCTGCACGGACAACAGCTCCGCTTTGCGCTTCTTCTCGTACGCCACGAGGGCGGGGGCGAGTCCTGGCTCCGCGCGCAGGGAGTGCGCGAGTGCGATGGCGTCCTCCAGGGCGAGGGTGGTGCCCGCGCCGATGGAGTAGTGCGTGGTGTGGGCGGCGTCGCCGAGCAGGACGACGTTGCCGTGGGACCAGGCGCGGTTGGTGAGAGTGCGGAAGTTCAGCCACTGCGCGCTGCCGCCGGTGTTCGCCCGGCCGATCAGCCGATGGCCGTCCAGCAGCTTCACGAAGAGCTCTTGGAGGCGTACGAGGCCCTCCGTCTCGTCGGCCCGGTCGAGGCCGAGGCCCGTCCAGGTCTCCGGGGAGCACTCGACGACACATGTGCTGTGGTCCGCGCTGAACCCGTAGGCGTAGCACCAGATCCAGCCGTGCGGTGTCTCCACGAAGGCGAAGGTGAACGCGTCGAAGACCTTCGTGGTGCCCAGCCAGATGTACTTGTTCCGGCCGAGCCCGACCTCCGGGCCGAACTGGTCGGAGTGCCGCTCGCGCACCCCGCTGTGGACGCCGTCGCAGGCCACGACCAGGTCGACGTCGGGCAGTCGGTCCCCGTCGGCGATCTCGTTCTCGTACTCGACGCGTACGCCCAGGGACCGGGCGCGCTCGGCGAGGAGGTCCAGCAGCTGCCGGCGGCCGATGCCGAAGCCCTCGTCGCCGTGGTGCGTCGTCGTGCGGTCGCCGACGTGCGCGACCCCGTCGCTCCAGCGGACCGAGTTCTCCTTGACGGCGCGCGCCGACTCCGGGTCACCCTCGTGCAGTTTGTCGAGCAGGCTCCCCCAGTACGTCACCCCCCATCCGTAGGTCGAACCGGCCGGGTTCCGTTCATGGACCGTGATGTCGTGGTCCGGGTCCTGAAGCTTCATCAGGATCGAGAAGTACAGACCGGCGGGCCCACCGCCGACGCAGGCGATCTTCACACGCGCACCCCACTGTTCGCTCAAGGTGATCAATCGACAGCACAGAGTAGGGGGCGAGTCGGGGCATGCCGACGTCCCGCGCCGCGTGTCGGACCGGCTCGCCGGTGGTGAAGCGGGCGAACCTGGGCATTCGAAGAGGAGCAGCGGACGAGTCGGGGAAGGGCTGATGGACACCAACACATGGATTCTGGTTCTCGCCGTCGCGGCCGTGCTGGCGGTGGCCCTCGGGGCGGCCGTCGTGCTCCTGGTGCGGCTGGTCCGTACCCGCCGGGACCTCCGTCGGGCCGGTCTTCCGACCGGTCCCCGCTGGGTCTTCTGGGGAGCGGTCGCCTATGTCGTGCTGCCGGCCGATCTCATGCCCGACCCCGCCTATTTCGACGACATCGGCGTACTGCTCCTGGCGCTGCGGTCGATGCGCGCTTCGTCCGACCCCCTGCGCTGAGGTGCCCGCGGATCTGCTTGGCTGTGTCCCGTCAGGCAGGGACCTCTAGGTCGGGACGATCATGCAGGCAGACATCCATCAAGTCGCCGACGGCATCCATCTGGTACACGGCAGCAACACCAACTGGGTGATTCTCACGGAGGGGGACGCCGTCACCCTCGTGGACACGGGCTACCCCGGAGACCGCGAGAGCGTCCTCGCCTCCCTGTCGGCCGTGGGCAGTTCACCCGAAGCGGTCGCGGCCGTACTCGTCACGCACGCCCACAACGACCACATCGGCTCGGCGGAGTACCTCAGCCGTACCTACGGCACGCCGGTCTACGCCCACGAGGCCGAAGTCCCGCACGCGCGCCGGGACTTCCTCCATCAGGTGACCATCGGCAAGGTGCTGCAGAACGCCTGGCGGCCCGGTGTGGTGCCGTGGGCCGTGCACGCGCTGCGCTCCGGCGGCACCGCCCACGTCCCGGTCACCGAACCGCGGCCGTTCCCCGGTGAGGGCGCTCTCGACCTGCCCGGCCACCCCGTTCCCGTGCACACCCCCGGCCACACGGCGGGCCACTGCGCCTTCCATCTGCCGGACGCGGGCGTAGTCATATCGGGCGAC
>NZ_JAPWHT010000829.1:0-1918 GCF_027270795.1 Streptomyces sp. ActVer | reverse complement strand
ACCGTGCCCGGCGGGTCCTGCCGGGCCGCCGCGCGGGCCCACGCCCTGGCCGCGTCCACGCACTGGATCAGCGCGGCCGCCGCCATCAACGCCCAGACCAGCGCCATCGTGAACGCGACCAGCACGGGCAGCACCACGGCCGCCTCCGCCGTCACGAAACCCCGGTCCCGGGACATCTCCAGAGGCACGTCCGGGCTTCGAACCCGCCCCGGACCGGACGGCCCGGCCTCCACATCCGCCACCGTCTCCGCCACCGCACCGGCCTCAGAACTGCCCATTGAGCGCCCGCCCCACGATGTCCTGCAGAGCGCCCCGCACCTGCCCGCTGGTCAGCACCTCATAGAGCACCACGGCGAATCCCACCGCCGTGATCAACCCCATCGCGTACTCGGAGGTGACCATCCCGGCATCCCTCCGCACCTTCCGGTCCCGGTCCGCCACGACCCACGCCCGCACCGGCCCCAGCATTCGTACTCGTACTCGCCACATTGCCTTGCTCATCCGAACCCCCGTACAGCTCTGTTCCGTTGACCTTTGAAGTTGGACCTTGGCCCTTCGACCCTGCGGCCCTTTGGCGCTTGGCGCTTGGCCATTGGCCATTGGCCATTGGCCATTGGCCGACCCTGATCGCTCGTCGTTCACCCCGTCCCGTACGTCACCCACCACCTCCGCCCAGCACCCCGCCCGCGAGCCCGATCACCACGGGCAGCACGCCGATGGCGATGAACGCGGGCAGGAAACAGAGCCCCACCGGCGCGGTGACCAGGACACCCGCCCGCCGGGCACGGGCCGTGGCGGTGCGCCCCCACTCCGCGCGGGCCTCCGCGGCGATGCGTGCGACGGGCCCCGCCGCCGGTACGCCGGACTCGCCCGCCCGTTCCAGCAACCGGGCCAGTGCCCGTGCCCCTGGTAGGACGGCCAACCCGCGCCACGCCTCGGCCGGTCCACCCCCGAGCCGCACCTCGGCCGCACCCCGCGCCAGCCGCTGCCCCACGGGCCCGTCCAGCGCCTCCCCCACCGCCTGGGCGGCCACCGCGGGACCGGCTCCGGCCGCGATGCAGGCGGCCAGCAGATCTGCGGCGAGGGGCAGTTGCCGCGTGGCCAGCCCCACGTCGAACTCCTCCACCGGCGCCGGTCTCCGCTGCCACCGCCACATCCCGAAGCCGGCCACCAGCCCGACCACGCCCCCGGTCACACCTCCGACGACGGCCCAACAGACGCTCAGGGCACCGAAGACCGGCAGCCATCGCCTCAGCTCACCGCGCATCTCCAGGCGCCGCCCACCGGACGCCGACTCCACGGCCGACCCCATGCCCACGGCCGGCCCCATGCCCACGGCCACCACGGCCTTCAACCGCCTTCGCGTCCTCCGCTCCCGCCACCCCGCGCCCAGGGCCCGGGCGAGCGCCCACACCGCCGCCACGACGCACAGCGCGACCCCCAGCCTGTGGACAACTTCCGCGCTCATCCCGCCTCCGCTCCCCGTACGATCCGCAGCACCCACCACAGTCCGGCGCTCTCCAGAACCCCGCCGACGAGCAGACAGCCCAGCCCCGCGCCGGTGTGCAGCACGACATGCAGTGGATCGGCGCCGAGCGCGGTGCCGAGGAGCAGTCCGAGCACCGGCAGTCCTGCCAGCAGCACCGCCGTGGACCGGGCACCGGACAACTGGGCACGCAGGTCGGCCCGTTGGTCCCGCTCCGCGCGCAACGCGCCTTCCAGCCGGTCGAGCCCGGCCGCGAGTCCGGCGCCCCTGTCCACGGCGACGCGCCAGCACGCGGCGAGACCCAGCAGTCCTTCGGCTCCCGGTCGTCGTGCCGCGTCGGTGAGCGCGCCGGGCACGTCCCCGCCGAACCGGGCCGCCGCCAGCACCACCGCCTGCGCGCGGCCCAGCCCGCCCGAGTCACGGGATGCGCCA
>NZ_JAPWHT010000828.1:0-1943 GCF_027270795.1 Streptomyces sp. ActVer | reverse complement strand
CCGTACCCCCGTGACCCTCCGACGCCCGCAACGACCGAACCTGCGGCGACAGCAGCGCCATCGCCGTAGCCCCCACCACCATCGCCGAACACCCCGCCAGAGCCACCCCCGTACCCACCGCCGACGCGAGCGGCCCCGCGGCGAGGAGGCCGAGCGGTGCGAAGGCCAGGGAGCCGAGCCATTCGTATGAGCTGACGCGGGAGATGATCTCCTCGGGGATCTCTCGGTGGAGGGTCGTGGTCCACAGGACGCTGAAGACGTCCGTGGAGACACCCGCGCAGAACATCGCAAGGGCCACCGCCCAGACGGGCGCGCGCAGCGCGAGCAGGGCGATCGGTACGGCGGCCGGGAACGTGGCCAGGACCGCCACGAGTACGGGCCGGGACACACGGACGCGGGCGGCCAGGCCCGCCCCCGCGATCGTGCCCAGCGCCTGCGCGGCGACGATCAGTGACCAGGCACGCGCCCCGCCGAAGTGCTCCTCGGCCACCAGGGGACCGAGCACGCCGACGTTGGCGTTGAGGGCCGCCACGACGAACGCGTACTGGGCGACCACGGCCCACAGCCACTGCCGGGAGGCGAACTCCCGCCAGCCGTCCCGCAGATCGGCCCAGCCGGAGGACGCCTTCCTCGGGCGGGCCGTCACCCGCAGCCCCCCGATGAGGAGGGCGCTGAGGGCGAAGGAGGCCGCGTTGAGGGCCAGCGCCCAGCCGGCTCCGACGAACGCGACGGTCACCCCCGACAGCGCGAGCCCCAGCAGCATCGAGGAGTTGGTGCCCATCTGGAGCAGACCGTTGGCCCGTTGCAGCCGCTCCGCGGGCACGATCAGCGGGACCACGCCCGTCATCGCCGGTGCGAACAGCGCGGTCGCCGTCCCCGCCAGGACGGCAAGGAGGCACATCGCCGTCAGCGGCGCGTGCCCGGTCAGCACCATCGCGGCCAGACCCGCGTAGGCCGCCGCCCCGAGGAGGTCGGACACCACCATGAGCCGCGAACGCGACACCCGGTCCGCGATCACACCCCCGACCAGGATGAACACCAGCTGCGGCAGCGCCTGACAGGCGAGCACCAACGACAGGCGGCCAGGACTCGCCCCCGGCAGCTCCAGCACCGCGAACGCCAGCGCCACCCGCGCGAAGGCGTTCCCCAGCACCGAGACCGTACGAGCCGAGAACAGCAGCACGAACCGGCGGTCGCGCCAGAGTGACGGATCCGCACCAGGGGTTCTCATGGGCGGACACCGTAGTCGTGGACGCCCGGACGGCGTACCCACATCGGCGCCGCGGAAGGCGACCGAACAGCACCGCGGTCCAGCGCCGCGGGTCCGGCACCGCGGGCCAATACACCCAGCGCCCGCCCCGCGTGGTGATCTTGACGGTCAAGCCAGGCATTCAGGTGATTTCGGTGGGACAACCGGTTTTGGGCTACTTAATATCTGGTTCCGTGACAGACGGGAAGAGTCGGCGTCGACCGGCCGAACACGCGACCGATGTGGTCGTCCTCGGGGCCGGGCCGGCCGGGCTCGTGCTCGGCAACATCCTGGTGGACCGGGGGATCGACTGCGTCGTCCTGGAGCGGGCCGGGCGCACGCAGGTGCAGACGCGGGCGCGTGCCGGGTTCCTGGCCGCCAACACCGTGCGGATCCTGGAGCAGCACGGTCTCGCCGAGGGGCTGCGGCGGCGCGGGCAGATCCACGGCACCTGCGAGTTCCGTACCGAGGACGGCCGGTTCCGGCTGGACTACAGCGGGCTCGGGCAGCGGGAGCAGCACACCGTCTACCCCCAACAGGAGCTGGTGACCGACCTGTTGACGCGGTTCCTGGAACGCGGCGGACAGCTCCGGTTCGGCACCGAGGCCGTGGCCGTGCGCGACGCCGACAGCGAGCGGCTGGAAGTGGCCGTGCGTGAGGCGGACGGGCGGCCCGGGCTGTGGCGGGCGCGGTA
>NZ_JAPWHT010000827.1:0-1944 GCF_027270795.1 Streptomyces sp. ActVer | reverse complement strand
CGTGCGTGCCGCTTCTCCGGAGACCCGTCGGCGAATGCGGCGCCCACCGGTTCCGCCGCGCCCCCGCACGCCTCCAGGAGCGGACCCTCGATCCAGTCCGGAAGAGCCGCCAGGTCGTCGAGCGAGAGCGCCGGCCGGGCCCGTACGTCCTCGACGGAGACGGATCCGTCGCACACCACGGCGAGCACGTCGACCTGGGCGCCGTCGTCGAAGGACAGCCGGACGTTGCACCACGTCGTCGCGGTGTCGCGCTCCTGCCCGCGCTCCCGCACTTCCCAGGCGGGCCACACGGACACGACACCGTCTGGCCCAAATCGATCAAAAAGATTAAGAAAGGATGCTTCCAGCACATACTCAACGTAACCGCATGATCACATTCACTGCGAATAGGCACGCGTACGTTCCTGGCGGGGCACTCCGTCGGCGCAGCACCGTGTTCCGCCCCTCCCCGGGCGCGCCGTGCGGTGCGATGCTGGAAGCACCAGCGATCTCCTCGTTCTCCTCGGGGAAGGGGTTCAGCCGTGCTGCAGGTCGCCGTCGTCGGCTCGGGGCCGAGTGGGGTGTACACCGCACAGGGTCTCGTCCAGCAGGGCCAGGTGCCGGAAGTCAGGGTGGACGTCCTGGACCGGCTGCCGTGCCCGTACGGCCTGGTGCGCTACGGCGTGGCACCCGACCACGAGAAGATCAAGTCACTGCAGAACAATCTGCGTACGGTCCTGGAACACGAGCGGGTCCGTTTCCTCGGCGGTGTCCTGGTCGGCCCGGACGGGCTGCCTGCCGCCCGGCTGCGGGAGCTCTACCACGCGGTCGTGTACTGCGTGGGCGCCGCCACCGACCGGCATCTCGGGGTGCCCGGCGAGGAGCTGCCGGGCAGTTGGTCTGCGACCGAGTTCGTGTCCTGGTACAGCGCGCATCCGGACTCCCTGTCCGACGGGTTCGTGGTCGGCGCGCGGGCGGCGGTCGTCATCGGCGTGGGCAACGTGGCGGTGGACGTGACCCGGATGCTGGCCCGCGGCGCCGCGGAGCTGAGCCCCACCGACATGCCCCAGGCGGCGCTCGCCGCACTGGCCGACAGCCGGGTGCGGGAAATCCAGGTGGTGGGGCGGCGCGGCCCGTCGCAGGCCCGCTTCACCACCAAGGAGCTGCGCGAACTGGGCGGCCTGCCGGACACCGAAGTGGTCGTGGATCCCGCCGAGTTGGCGCTCGACCCGGCGTACGCCGACCCCTCCGCGCTGCCTGCCGCGCAGCGCCGCAACGTCGAGGTACTGCGCGGCTGGGCCGAACAGCCACGCCCCGCCGGCAGCCGACGGATCCGGCTCCGCTTCTTCCTCCGCCCGGTCGAACTGCTCCCGGACGGAGGGCGCGTGGGCGCCGTCCGCTTCGAACGGACACTCCCGGACGGCCGGGGCGGCGTGAGGGGGACGGGCCAATTCGAGGACATCGAGGCCCAGTTGGTCCTGCGCTCGGTCGGCTACCGCGGAGTGCCCCTGGAGGGCCTCCCCTTCGACACGGGCCTCGGCACCGTGCCCCACCTCGCGGGCCGCGTCCTCCGCGACGGCTCGGTCTCCCCCGGCGAGTACGTGGCCGGCTGGATCAAACGCGGCCCCACAGGCGTCATCGGCACCAACCGCCCCTGCGCAAAGGAAACGGTGACGTCACTCCTGGAGGACGCGCCCACGCTCGCGCAGCGCGAGGTGCCGCCCGACCCACTGGCTGTACTGAGGGCGGCGGGCCTAAACCCGGTCGAGTGGGAGGGCTGGCAGGCGATCGAACGGGCGGAGGCGGAACTGGGCGCCTCCTTGGGCAGGCGCGTGGTCAAGCTCCCCGACTGGCAGTCACTTCTGGAAGCGGCCCGCACGACAGGCGCCCCCTAAGGGGCGCGGGGCTGTGACATTTTGCGGCTCCGCCGCGTGGGCGCGACCAGCCCCTGACGGCCCGCAGGCG
>NZ_JAPWHT010000826.1:0-1976 GCF_027270795.1 Streptomyces sp. ActVer | reverse complement strand
TGCTGCGGGGGGGCCTGGCCGCGGGGTGCCGGTATTTCGTCAACGGGGGGGAGGTACGGCGCTCCGGCACCCGCCTCACCGTGGCCTACAACCGGACCCGGACCAGGAGGGGCCGCGTGGTGCTCTGGCTCAGCGTCCACCGCACCGTAGGCCGCGGCGAACGCTCCAGCGGCCTGTCCTTCGACCTCCTCACGCCCCCTGCCGAGCCGGGCAGTTGACAGGACCACGGTCGTCGGCCCGTGGATTGCGGGGGTGCGGCGAAGTTCTTGTCGTAGTTCTGGCGGCTTGATCCATTTCGGGCGGAGCCCTGTTCGTCGTCTCAGCCGAACCGCAGGATGCGTGGGGCGACGGTGCCCTCGGGGCCGGCGGCGCGGCCGACCGACCACACCGTCGTCGTACCCGGCACCGGCGCCGGCCGCAGCACCGAGGAGTCGCCCTCCCCGGCCACGGCCGGTTCGCTGTACTCGGTGAATGACCGCCCGTTCCAGGCAAGGAAGTCCGGCCCGGGGACAAACGGCGGACTGCTGCCTGGCGGGCCCCCCTTCTGCGAGCGCGCGACCGAGATCCAGGCCAGCGCGCCGGACGTGGTGGGCGTCAGTGAGCTGACCGAGCCGAAGTCGGTGGGCACGCTCACGTGGCTCCACGCCTGCCCGTCGAGGCGGACCAGCAGTGGCGGAATCGGCCGGCCCGGTGGGCCCCCGACGAACCCGGCCGTGCCCCCCGCCCAGACCTCCGTCGGCGAGACCGCCAGCACACTGCTCACGGCGGACCGCGGGAATCCATCCACGATCGTCTGTTGCCACGCCTGCCCGTTCCAGTGCGACACGGCAGCACCCGAGGCGGTGGCGCCCGCGGCCCAGACGTCGTCGGCCGCCAGGATGTGCAGGCCGTACACGGATCCCGGCGGCACCGGCACGTCCCGCCAGCCGCGACCGTCCCGGCGCAGCAATACCTGCTCTCCGTCCCGCGAACCGATCAGCCAGGTCTCACCGCCGCCGGCGACGGCTTTGGTCAGCACGACCCCGCGCGGCGGCCGGCTCTCGTGCCAGGAATTGCCGTCGTGGCGGAGCAGGTGGGTGCCGCCCGCCGAGTCGCGGCCGACCGCCCAGACCGCGGTCGGTGAGGTCGCGGCGATGGACAGCAGCTCTCCCTGCCAGCCGATCCCGGGCAGGCTCTGGCGCTGCCACGCGGTTCCGTCCCAGCGCAGCACCAGCGGGAAGCCCGGCGCCTCGCGACCGACGGCGTCGGCACCCACCGCCCACGCCCGGTCCGGACCGAACGCCACGGCCTCGTTCAGCGCCGCCTGCGGGCGTACCTGTGCCGGGACCGGAACGTGGTGCCAGGACAGGGTTTCCGCCGCGGCCGAGGACATGATGGTCACGATGGTCATGGCGACAGCGAGGGCCGCGACGAGGAGTCTGCGTGCCATGGGAAGTCGGCGTGCCATGGTCAGCCTCCCAGCCGCTCGCTCATCAGGTTCGGTTTCGAGCCGTAGATCTCCACGGTCCCGAAGGACAGCAGTGAGGACCCGGCCCTCGCCAGCGCACGCGGCTTGACGTCGATGGCGTTCGTGCGCTCCGGGCCGTGGGAGAAGGTGGTGCGAGGGCCGTCCACCCGTGCGTACTTCGACTGGAACGCGCGGTCGCTGCGCACCGGCAGCCACAGCGCGCCGTCCGGGCCGCGCACCATGGCCTCGGTGTAGGTGTCGCCCAGCGGTGGGTAAGTGGTGCGCCAGGCGTGCCCGTTGAAGGTCATCAGGTAGGTGCGGGCCACGCCGTCGGTGTACTGGCTGCCGCCGATCGTGACCCGGCCGGACGGTTCGAGCAGGATCGTGTGCACGTTGCTGTTCGGCGACAGGGACACCTGCGCGTCCCGCCATGCCGTGCCGTCCCAGCGCAGGACGGTGGTCCCGGTGCTGGTGTCCGCCCAGGCCCAGGCGTCGGTGGCCGTACGCGCGGTGATCCCCATCAGGTAGT
>NZ_JAPWHT010000825.1:0-1977 GCF_027270795.1 Streptomyces sp. ActVer | reverse complement strand
CCCGGGTTCGACGTAATTCGGGGGTTCTAGAGGTTCAGCCAGGGTGAACATGCAGGTCGCGGCGCTTCAGTTCGCTGAGAAGACCGAAAGTGCCTAGAGACGCGATTTTATAGATTCGCCTGCGCTGGCCTGGGCATAGCTCGTAGGGTCTGGAGCCGTGTACGTGAAGACGGTGAAGCGGGAGAACAAGTCCGGGACAGTCCGGTACCTACACCTGGCTCACAACGAGTGGGATCCGGTGAAGGGACGGGCGGTGCCGAAGGTGCTGTTCACCTTCGGCCGCGAGGACGACCTGGACCGCGACGCGGTCAAGCGCCTGGTCGCGTCTCTGTCGAGGCTGCTGGAGCCGGGTGACGCGCTGGCCGCGACCGCCACGTCGGATCTGGAGTTCACCTCCTCGGTGCCGTACGGCGGCGCCTATGTGCTCGACCACCTGTGGCGCCGGCTGCGGATCGACCAGATCGTGGGCCGGGTCGGGCAGCCCAAGCGAGGCCGCCGCCGGGACGTGACCGCGACCGAGCGGGTGCTGTTCGCCCTGGTCGCCAACCGCGCGCTGGCCCCTTCCTCGAAACTCGCGGCGGCGGACTGGATCACCAACGACGTGCATATCCACGGCCTGGCCTCCATCGGCGAACAGCCCTGCTACCGGGCGATGGACTGGCTCCACGAGGTGACCGGCGACCTGGAGAAGCAGGTGTTCGACGAGGTCGCGAACCTGCTGAACCTGGAGGTGGACCTGCTGTTCTTCGACACCACCAGCACCTACTTCGAGTTGGAGGAGCCCGACGAGCCCGTCGCCCGCGACGATGCGGGCCGCCGCTTGGACACCGACGATGCGGACGGCGACGCGACGCAGGCTGCCGGGTTCCGGACCTACGGCAAGTCGAAGGACTCCCGCGACGACCTGCCGCAGATCGTGATCGGCATGGCGGTCACCCGGGACGGGATCCCGGTCCGCTGCTGGTGCTGGCCGGGCAACGCCTCCGACCAGACGCTGATACGTCAGGTCAAGGACGAGATGCGGGACTGGACCCTCTCCAAGGTCGTGTGGGTGGCCGACCGCGGTTTCTCCTCCGCCGCCAACCGCCGCTACCTACGCAAGGGCGACCACGCCTACATCATCGGCGAGAAGCTCCGCTCCGGGAGTCCCGAGGTGCAGGCCGCCCTGTCCCGGCAGGGCCGCTACCAGGACGTCGCCGAGAACATGCGCGTCAAGGAGGTGCGGATCAGCGACACCGACCGGTTCGTGATCTGCCACAACCCCGAAGCGGCCGAGCGAGACCGGCACATGCGAGAACAACTCGTCGCCCAGCTGGCCGACTTGATCGCCGGCACCGACAAGCTCAGCGACTTCAAACGGGGCGAACTGCGCGGGAAGATCGCCGACAAGCCCGGCCTGAACCGCTACCTTCGCGCCACCCCGGCCGGCAAGCTCCGCATCGACCAGGCGAAGATCAAGGCGGAGGAGAACCTCGACGGGAAGTACCTCCTGCGCTGCAGCGATCCCCACCTGAGCGCCGAGGACATCGCGCTGGGCTACAAGCAACTGCTGGAAGTCGAGCGCGGCTGGCGCGACATGAAACAGATCATCGACCTGCGGCCCGTCTACCACCGGCTCGAAGAACGCATCCGCGCCCACGTCGTCCTGTGCTGGCTCGCTCTCCTTCTCATTCGGATCACCGAGACCACCACCGGCGACACCTGGCCGCACATCCGACGCGAACTCGACCGGCTCCATCTGGGCACCTTCACCGGCCCTACCGGAACGTTCCAGCAGGTCACCGCCCTGACCAAGGCCCAGCGAGACCTGCTCGCGAAGCTGGAGATCCCCGTCCCCAAGCAGGTCGTCGCGCTCCAGCCCGCACCCCGCTGACCAGCGAGAACATCACCGCCTAGAGACGCGCCCTCCAGGCGTTCCCACCCATGTCTGCGCAGGTCAAACCCCAGATTCAGAGCTCCAGGCTGCCGAATTATGTC
>NZ_JAPWHT010000824.1:0-1988 GCF_027270795.1 Streptomyces sp. ActVer | reverse complement strand
GGCGTCAGTCGGGCAGTACCAGTCGACCCGTCTCCCCCGGCTGCACGGAAACCACACGATCGCGCAGCCGGACGTCGATGGCCGACAGGTCGGACGCAGGCACCTCGATCTCCAGGCTCCCCTGCTCCATTCGCAGCCGCACTCCCCAGTGCCCCTGGTAGCGGAGGGCGAACCCGTAGGAGGACAGCTCCGGCAGGGGCACCGGGTCCAGCCACAGGGCACCCTGACGTGTTTCCAGTCCGGTCAGTCCGCGCTGGACGAGATCGAGAGTGCCGGCCATGGCGCCCAGGTGGATTCCCCCTCCGGTGGTCCCGCCCTGGAGGTCGGCGATGTCGCCCTTGAGCGCCTCCTGACAGAACGTCCACGCCTCGGCGCGCCGCGCCCGGGCCAGCACCCAGCCGTGGACCAGTCCGCTCAGGGTGGAGCCGTGGCTGGTACGGCGCAGGTAGTAGTCGACGGTGCGCCGCCAGGTGGCTTCGTCGAGGCGGTGGCCGAGTCTGCTGAACAGACCCTGGAGCTCGGCGGGTGAGAAGAGGTAGCCGAGCATGAGGACGTCGGCCTGCTTGGACGCCTGGTAGCGGTTGACGGTGTCGCCTTCCGCCTCCAGGATCCGGTCCAGGCGGCGGATGTCGCCGTACCGGTCGCGGTAGCCCTCCCAGTCGAGTTCCTCCAGGTCGCCGTAGCCCTCGAACTGGCTGATGACGTCGTCGTGGAAGGGCACGTGGAGCGTCCGGGACACGTCCTCCCAGAGTTCGAGTTCGCCGCCGTCCAGAGCCGTCCGTTCGACGAGTTCCCGTCGGCGCGGTTCGGGAAGGGCCTGGAGTACTTCGAGCGTGCGGGTCAGCACCCAGGCGGCCGTGACGTTCGTGTAGGCGTTGTCGTCGAGGCCGGGCTTCTCGGCACCGGGGTAGGCATCGTGGTATTCGTCCGGGCCGACCACGCCGCGGATGCGGTGCCGTCCGAGGCTCTCGTCGTATGTGGCCGAGTCCGCCCAGAAGCGGGCGATCTGCAGGAGCATCTCGGCGCCCTTGGTGTGCAGGAACTCGGCGTCCCCGCTCGCCTCGCAGTACTGCCACACGTTGTAGGCGACGGCCGAGCCGACGTGGTGCTGAAGGCGTGAGTGGTCGGGCAGCCAGCGCCCGGAGCGTGGGTTGAGATGCAGTTCCTGTGTCTCCTCGCGGCCGTCGCTGCCGCTCTGCCATGGGTAGAGCGCACCTGTCCGGCCGACGGCACGGGCCGCGGAACGGGCCTGTTCGAGCCGACGGTGGCGGTAGCCGAGCATGGCACGGGACACCTCGGGGAAGTGCAGGTTGAGATAGGGGAGGACGAACAGCTCGTCCCAGAAGACGTGGCCCCGGTACGCCTCGCCGTGCAGCCCTCGGGCCGGTACGCCCACGTCGAGGTCGGCGGTGTGCGGGGAGAGAGTCTGCAGGACGTGGAAAAGGTGCAGCCGCAGGATGCTTCCTGCCTCACCCGGAACGTCCAGTTCGGCCCGGCGCCACAGCTGGTCCCATGCCGTGATGTGCGACTCCAGCAGGTCGTCGAAGCCGGGTGCCGCGCTCACCCGGTCGACCGCCGCGCGCAGCGGGTCGCTGATCGCCGAGTTCCGCGAGGTGTGCAGGGTGACGGTCTTGTCGACGGTGACGGTGCGATCGGGGGCGAGGGGCAGGCGCGTGTGCTGGACGGCGTGCAGGGCCCCGTGATGGGTGGATACAGGTTCGTGCGCGGTGAGGCGTGCCGCCATGCCGACGCGGATGTCCGACGTACGGGTGCGGCAGCGCAGCCACACGGTGTCCGGGGCGGCGGTGTCGGTGTGCACGTGGGTCAGATGGCGGCCGTCCAGGTCCCGGTAGCGCGCCACGCCCGCGTTGGTGACGGCGCCGTCGAGGACCGCCTCGACGTCGAGTTCACCGGAGAAGTTCTCCGCCGTGAACTCGGTGCGCAGGGCGGCCAGATGAGGGTCGGCCATGTGCACGATGCGCAGTTGG
>NZ_JAPWHT010000823.1:0-1998 GCF_027270795.1 Streptomyces sp. ActVer | reverse complement strand
GCGCCCTCCAGGCGTTCCCACCCATGTCTGCGCAGGTCAAACCCCAGATTCAGAGCTCCAGGCTGCCGAATTATGTCGAACCCGGGACCTGCGCACCGGGGACCACGTCATCGTCTCCGACGTCACGTACAGCGCCGTATGGCGGCTGTTCGCAGAACTGCTGCCGGTCAAGTCCGGCATCGAGGCGACGTTCGTCGACGTCACCGATCTTGACGCCGTGCGCGCTGCTATTCGTCCCACCACCCGGATCATCCACACCGAGGCCATCGCCAACCCGACCGTCAAGACAGCCGACATCCAGGCCCTGGCCGACATCGCCCATGCGGCAGATGCGCTGCTGACCGTGGACTCCACCTGCACGCCTCCCCCGCTATTCCGCCCGCTGGAGCACGGCGCCGACCTGGTGATGCATTCCCTGACCAAGTACATCAACGGGCACGGCGACGCGATGGGCGGAGCCGTCATCGGGCCGCGGGAACTGATCCTCCCCATCAAGGCCGAGGCAATGATCAACGTGGGCGCTGCCATCTCCCCGTTCAACGCATGGCTGATCTCCCGCGGTTCCGTCACGCTGCCGCTTCGCCTGCGTCAGCACCTTGCCAGTGCCCAGCGCGTGGCGGAGTTCCTGGAGGGCGATCCTCGTGTACTGCACGTCGCCTACCCGGGACTCCCCTCGCACCCGCAGCATGAGCTCGCCAAGCGGCAGTTCACCGGGCAGGGCTTCGGGGCACTGATCGCGTTCGCTCTCGACGCCGGGCACGACACACGCAACGCCTTCGTGAACAACCTGCGGCTGATCACCTCCGCAGTGTCTCTGGGCCACGACGAGACCCTCATCGTCTACGAAGACTCTCCCGCCGGCCGCGCCGCCATGTTCCCCGAGGTGTTCCGCACCCACGGCCTGCTGCGCCTGGCAGTGGGACTCGAAGACCCCGATGACCTCATCGCGGACCTGGCCGCAGCCCTGGACACGGCGGTGCCCACTCCCTGACTCAATTGTCGGGCCGCGACGCAACCCACACCGAAAAGAAGTCCCCCTTTCCATCACCGGCAGCCACGACCGGAGATCAGGTTCGCTGGGTCACTTCATCGGCGGCATCTTGCCGGTCGCCGTACTTCTCGGCGAGTGGGACCGCACCTCCAAACCGCTGTTCTCCGAAGTCCCGAACTCGACAGTCAACTCAGCCGCATGGAAGCCGGTGAGGTAGTCGGGATTGTGACGGCGTTGCCGAGATTCGACGAATACCGCTTCCGTAGATGGCTTCGCGCAGCGCTCTCGCATAGGCAGCGCATTCCTCCCGCTACATGGGAGGCCATCGACGGTCTCGCACTCGACCGGCATTGGAGACACACGGCTGACGAGCTGACAGGCATGCTGCGACAAGGGCGCGACGACGTCCGTGGGGTGCCCCGAAGTTTCCGGACAGGGATCCAATAGGATCGTCCTGAGAAGGAAACGAGGAAGAAGTGGCGCCACCCAGTAAGTACTCGCCGGAGTTCCGCGAGGAAGCCGTCCAGATCGCATTGAGGTCGAGCAAGACGATCTCTGAAGTCGCCCGGGATCTTGAGTTGAACCCGGAGACGCTACGTGGCTGGGTGAAGAAGTATCAGAAGCAGCAGGAACCAACTCCTGATGCGGAATTGACGGTGAGCGAGCGGTCGCGCTTGAAGGAACTCGAGCGGCGCAACCGTGAGCTGGAGATGGAAAACTCCTTCCTGAAAAAATGCGCGGCGTACTTCGCGAAGGATCCCCGGTAGCAAGCAAGTACGAGTTCATCGATGAGATGCGGCTCGACACTGCGGAGTACGCATACAGCGTCGAGTTCATGTGCGGCCGACTCGGCGTCTCCAGATCCGGCTACTACGACTGGCGATCACGTCCAGAATCGGCGACGGCCCAGCGGCGCGAGGAACTGAAACTGGGTCTTCGAATTTAGTGGGGGTGTGACGGTGACGGCCTGACGGTTGGTCACCGTCTGTGATGGGCCTGCAGTGTGG
>NZ_JAPWHT010000822.1:0-2002 GCF_027270795.1 Streptomyces sp. ActVer | reverse complement strand
GGAACGCGGGCGCCTCATGGGCACGTCGACCGCGCCGGGCGCGATGCTGGCCGTACGGGGAGCCGACGAGCAGGACGTGGCGGCCCTGGTGGCCGCATCGCCCGGCGAGCTCGCGGTGGCCGCGTACAACGGTCCCGGCCGGCTGGTGATCTCCGGTGGCCCGGACGTGGTCGAGCGGGCGGCGGAGAAGCTCGCCGGGCTGGGAGCGGCGGTGCGCCCGCTGCGGGTGCCGCACGCTTTTCACTCACCGTTGATGGAGCCGGTCGCGCAGGCCCTGGCCGACGCGGCACACGTCCTGGACGCCACGGCTGCCGACCTGCCCTTGATGAGCACGCTCACCGCCGAGTGGCAGCCGCGCATGGACGCGGACCACCTGCGCGAACACGCCCTGCGGCCGGTGCTGTTCGGCCGGGCCGTGGCACGGCTGCTGGACGAGGGTTACGACACGTTCGTCGAACTCGGGCCGGACGAGAACCTCTCGGGCCCGATCCGTGCGGCGGCGGCCCGTCGCCGGGCCACCGGCGCGGACCCTGCGACTGCCGAGGCCCATCGTCCGGCCGACAACACCGGCGCCGGCCCTGATGGTCGGGTGCTCGTCGTGTCCGCGCCCGGGGAGGCGGACCGGGCCGGGGCCGCCAAGGGCGGTACCCCGGGCGGGGCACGGGAGTTGCTGACGGCGGTGGGGCGCCTGTGGGCGCGGGGCGTGACGCTGGACCGTACGGCGCTCGACGCTGGCCGTCGGCGCGTGCCGCTGCCGCCCTACCCCTATCAGCGGCGCCGGTACTGGCCCGACACCGCGGCGCACGGGCTCCTGCACCGCGTCTCGTGGCAGTCGGCGCCCCTGGCCGACGGCGCTCCCGCCGGACCCGTACTGGTGACGGGCGTGGACACGACGGCGGTGCGCGAGCTCGCGGAACAGCTCGCGGCGCGGGGCGTGGAAGTGACCACGGACCCCGGAGTCGCTGTGGCGCAGACGGTGATCCTGCCGGCCGGGCCGGCCGAGCACGGCACGGCTGCCGAGTTCGAGCGGATGCAGCGGCGGTGGGTCACGGGGTTCCGGGAGGCGCTGGCGCTGTTCGGCCGGACCGGGGCTCGTCGTCTGGTGGTCGTGACCGAGGACGTGCACGTCACGGGACACGGTTCCGAGCGTCCGGACCCGGCACAGGCCGTGCTGGGCGCCCTCGCTCTGGCCGTGCCCGAGGAGTTCCCGGGAGTGGTGGCGAACTGGGTCGACCTCGCGTCCCTCGACGACGCCGGGCATAGGCTGCGGGCCGTTCTCGCCGAGGCGGCGGCGCCCCAGGCGGCCGGAGTGGTCGCCTGGCGGGACGGGCGGCGGCTGGTACGGACCGTCGTCCCGCAGTCGGCCGAGATTCCCCACGGCGGGGAGCGGCTGCCCGCCGACGGCACCTTCCTGATCACGGGCGGCTGCGGGGGCATCGGTTCCGCCCTGGCCCGGGACCTGGCCGGTCGTGGTCGGCCGATCGTCATCCTCACGGGCCGCTCTCCGCAGCCGCCCGAGGGTCTGGTGGAAGAACTCGCGGCGCTCGGCGCCGATGCCCGCTACCACCCGGCCGATCTCGCGACACAGGACGACGTCGACAAGCTGGTCGCCCAACTGCCCCCGCTGGACGGCGTCTTCCACGCGGCCGGAGTGGTGCGCCCCGGGAGCCTGCGCTCAACTGACGTACAGGAAGCGGTGGATGCGCTTCAGGCGAAGACGCTCGGCACGATGCTGCTGTCGGAGGCGCTGCACCGGCACGGGCAGCGTCCGGGAGCGTGTGTCGCGTTCTCCTCCGTGTCCTCGGTGCTGCCCGGGCTGGCCGGAGCGCTCGGCGTCTACGCGGCCGCGAACGCCTTCCTCGACTCCTTCGCCGCCGCCGAGCGGCGGGCCGGACGGCCATGGCTGTCGGTGAATCTCGGGCCGTTCCGTCCCCGTGCGCCCCGTCTCCCTGGCACCGCGCGCGGAGCTCGCCGCGGCCGCGCGGCAGGTGCCGCTGATCGC
>NZ_JAPWHT010000821.1:0-2004 GCF_027270795.1 Streptomyces sp. ActVer | reverse complement strand
GCCCTGGCCGCGGGTCCCGCGGTCCTGGCCGGCGCGGGCCCGGCCCGGGCGACCGAGGAGCACGGCCGCGCCAGTGCCGTCGTCCTGCGCACCGGGCTCGACGTCTCCCTGCTCAACAAGTCCGTGAACGTCCCGCTCACGGTCTCGCTCAACGACGTACAGGCACCGGACAGCGCCGAAAAGACCGCGCTCACCGCCAAGTTGGACGGAGTCGACGGCGGGCAGCCGTTCACCGTGCTGCGCGCGGAGGTGGCCCGGTCGAGCGCGAAGGTCTCCGCGAAGAAGGCCGAGGGCTCGGTGAACCTCGCCCATGCCAAGGTGCATGTGCCGGGGCTGCCCCTGCTGTCCCTCATCGAGATCGAGCAGGTCAGTGCGAAGGCGGTCTGCGCGGCGGGCGAGAAGCCGGTCGCCACCGTCAATCCGCTGGGCGCCGTGACGGTCCTCGGCAGGAAGATCACGGTGACCGCCGGTGGCCCGACCGAGGTGAAGGTGCCCGGCGTCGGCGAGGTGCGCCTCGACCTGGCGTCGACCCGCACCACCTCGCGTACGGCAGCCGCCACCGCGCTCCAACTCAAGGTCTCCATCAACCCGTTGAAGCTGAACGTGGCCGAGGTCGAGGGCACGGTCACCCTCGCCGAGGCCACCTGCGAGGCACCGGCCGCACCCGCGGACCCGGTCGAGCCGGCGACCGAGGTGAAGCCGCAGGGCGCGCCCGCCGACGAGGCCAACCTCGCCGAGACCGGCGGCAGTTCGTCGACACCGTACGTTGCCGCGGGCGCGGTCGCCCTGCTGGCGGCGGGAGGCGGAGCCGTCGTACTGGCCCGCCGCAAGAGGGGCTGAGCACACCCTCGACGGCCGGACGCGTGAACTCCTCGGCGGCAGAGGGGAGTTCACGCGCCCGGCGCCCGTACGGGCGATTGTGCCCCACCATGCCGGTATCCGCGGCCCACCGTGCCTGCATCCGTCGGCGCCGCGCCTGCATCTGTCGGCGCACCGCGTCGGCATCCGGCGACGCCACACGGCCCCCGGTGACGCATCGCCCGGGCGAACTCCGGGCCGCCGGGCGGTGTGTCACCCGCGCCGGCTCAGGAGTCCCGCCGGGCACGGTGTCCGCGTCAGCGGTCCCGCAGGCTCAGGGCCTGGTCCAGGGCCTGGAGGAAGCGGTTGACCGTCGCACGGTCGCGCACCGCCAGGCGCAGCCAGGTGTCGTCGAGCCCCGGGAAGGTGTCACCGCGCCGCACGGCGAAGCCCAGTCGGCGCAGCCGCGCACGGACGGCTGCCGCCCCGGGGAGCCCGATGAGGACGAAGGGGCCCTCGGCGGGCTCCGCGACCCGGACGCCGTCGGAAGCGAACTCCCTCAGCCCGGCGACCAGATGGGCCCGGTCGATCGCGACGCGACGGGCCGCGTGGTCCTGTTCCGCCAGTGCCCGCGGAGTCATACAGGCCTCGGCGGCTGCGAGTGCGGGCGTGGACACCGGCCAGAGCGGCTGGGCCCGTTCGAGCTCGGCGATCGTCTCGGGGGAGGCCAGGACGTACCCGATGCGCAGCCCCGCGAGGCCCCACGTCTTGGTGAGGCTGCGCAGCACCACCAGACCCGGCACGTCCGTACGCCCCGCGAGGGTTTCCCGCTCGTCCGGAACCGCGTCCATGAATGCCTCGTCGACCACCAACGTCCGCCCGGGACGGGCGAGTTCGGCTACCAGGGCGGCCGGGTGGAGGACGGACGTCGGGTTGGTCGGGTTGCCGATCACGATCAGGTCCGCGTCCTCGGGGACGGCCGCCGGGTCGAGCCGGAAGCCGTCCTCGGCCCGCAGGAGCACCCGGTCCACGGTGTGCCCCGCGTCCCGCAGAGCCGCCTCCGGCTCGGTGAACTGCGGGTGTACGACGATGGGTTGACGGACCTTCAGGGCGCGCGCGAGCAGTACGAAGGCCTCGGCGGCGCCCGCCGTGAGCAGCACCCGCTCCACGGGCAGCCCGTGCCGCGCCGCCACGGCGGCCCGCGCG
>NZ_JAPWHT010000820.1:0-2007 GCF_027270795.1 Streptomyces sp. ActVer | reverse complement strand
GGCCGGAGCCGATGTCGGCTCCGGCCGCCCGGCCGCCCTCGCCGGCGCGGGATCAGCGACGACAGCGTTCCGCACCGTGGGCATGAACTTCCCTACGACAAGGGCGAGTTCAGCCGCGAAGAGCATCAGCATACGTAACGTCCGATCGATATCGCGAACACGGCCCTCTTGATGTGGTCACGGCCACCAGGTCATATTGGTCCGGACCATTCCCGTCGAGGGAGGGCAGGGCTGTGCGACGCGTACTCCTGCGAGCCGCGGTGGTCTGCGGCGCGTTGCTCATGGTGGTGTCCTGCGGCTGGGGCGGTGAGGGCCCGGGCAGCGACCGGCCGCCCGCGGCCCCGGCGGGCGTCACCGCGGCGGCGGGCAGTTCCACCAGCGTGCACGTCATGTGGAACCGGGCCTCAGGGAAACCCGAGGTCGCCCGCTACGAGGTGTACCGCGGCACCACGATGGTGAAGGAAGTAACGGGTTCGGACCACATGGTCGACATCACCAGGCTCAAGCCGTCGACCGCGTACGCCTTCTCCGTACGGGCGCGGGACGCCGACGGACGGCTCGGACCGCCCAGTGAGCGGGTGCGGGCCACCACTCCGGCCGCGACCGCCGCCGACGGACGGGCCCCGAGCACCCCGGAGCGCCCCCGCGGCAAGGCGGCCGGGAGCCGGGCCGCCCAGTTGTCCTGGGACAGGTCCACGGACGACCGGGGTGTGGCCTCCTATGACATCTATCAGGGCGATTCGAAGATCCACAGTGTGGGCGGCGCACAGTCGGCGACCGTGGTCACGGGGCTGCGGCCGAGCACGCGGTACTCCTTCACGGTCCGGGCGCGGGACGCGGCGGACAACGTCTCGCCCGCGAGCGCGGCCGTACGGATCACGACCGCCGCCGGCTCCGACGACGGTAGGGGCGCGGACTCGGGCACCGGCCTGGCACCGACCGGCTTCCGGGCCTCGACGCATCGCACCGACGGGGCGTACTACCTCGACCTCTCCTGGATTCCACCGGATGCCGAGACGATCGACGGGGTGATCACCGAGTACCAGATCCAGCTCGACCGGCAGCCCGCCACCTCGCTCGTCTGGGGCCGGACCGCACCCCGCGACAAGGCCACGTACAGCTTCTACGTGGGACGCGAGGCCGGGGTCACCCAGCGTGTGCGGATCAGGGCGAAGCTGCCCGACGGGACATGGAGCGGCTTCTCGGCGGAACGGACGGTGACGACGGGAGCGGCGCGGCCGTAGGGCGGAACGGTGCCCTGGTACGGCAGGGGCGGCAGGTGCCCGAAAGCGGTTCGGCCATAGACGGAGCCTAGGATTCTCCGTATGCCCCATAGGGAATCCAATGGCACTGCCGCCTCAGCCGCCCCGCTCGATCTCTCGCTGCTGCGGACCTTTCTCGCCGTGCACCGGGCGGGTTCGTTCACGGCGGCGGCGCGGCTGCTGGGGCTGTCGCAGCCGACGGTGACCACGCAGATCCGGTCCCTGGAGGACCAGCTGGGGCGTGAGCTGTTCGAGCGGCGGCCGCGCGGCGTGGTGTCGACCTCGGTCGCGGACGAGCTCGCCGCGCAGGTCGCGGCGCCGCTGGACGCGCTCGCGACGGTCACGGACCGCGGCGGGTTCGGTGCGGACGTCGTGCCGGAGCCGGTCCATGTGGCGGGTCCGGCGGAGCTGCTGTGCACCCGGGTGCTGCCCGCTCTCGCCCCGCTGACCGGGCAGGGGGTACGACTGCGGGTCACCACCGGGCTGACCGACGGTCTGCTGGAGGGGCTGCGCGGCGGCCGCTTCGACCTGGCGATCGCCACGTCACGGCCGCGCGGCCGCACACTGAGCGCGGTGCCGCTGGCGGACGAGGAGTTCGTCCTCGTGGCCGCGCCCGGGTGGGCCGAGCGGATCGGCCGGGACCGGGTCGCCGCCGAGGGGCCCGCCGTGCTGCACGGGGCGCCGCTGATCTCGTACGCCGAGGATCTGCCCATCGCGCGGCGCTACTGGCGGCACGTCTTCGGTG
>NZ_JAPWHT010000081.1:0-29880 GCF_027270795.1 Streptomyces sp. ActVer | reverse complement strand
CGTTTCGACCGGGCCCGCCCGCTCCTCCTGGCCGCCGACTTCCCCGCCTTCCGCCCCTGGCACAACCACCTCACCCACCCCCGCGGCCACATACAGCTCAGGCTGGGCCACGACGGCCTCTGGTACGCCTACGAGTCGGAACCGGGCCACGACGACTGGTGGCCCAGGGGCACCCCCGACCTCGACCCGGTCGGCGCCCTCACGGGCCTCGGCTCTCCGACCGACCTGTGAGCGCGAAACCGTTCGCGCGCCCCCACCTTTTTTCCGGGATCCCGGAGGGCCGTAACGCTCCGCTGACCTGCCCTCCGGCCCGCCGCGAGACATGTGGTGGCTCCGTGCAGGCCGCGTGGACAAATCGGGCTCGTTTCCGCGACCACAGGTGCGGAAGTTAGCGTGGAGCGGTGAGTGAGATGAAGTCCCCAGCCCTCCAGTACCGCTTCGACGGCCCGGAAGACGCCCCCGTGCTCATCCTCGGGCCCTCGCTCGGTACGACCTGGCACACGTAGGCGGAACCGTCTTCTGGCGTCCACGTGGTCCAGGTCGGGAGGTTTGTCCTGGTCAGGGCCTTGTGGTTCAGGTGCGTCGACACAGTTGGTGACACGCATGTGACCGCTGTGACTGATGTTGACTCCGTCGGCTCGTTCCGGCGGGAGTTCTGTTCGCGGGGGTGGGGTGCGCTGCAGCGGTCGGCTGTGGCTTGGCATCGATGCCTTGAACTGCGCGCGAGGGACTACGACGGTGTGCAATGTTCGGCGCGGGCGCCGTTGTACTCCGGCTCTCCGCTTTCGAGTACGCGGAGCAAGGACGCTGTGACGACACGTGTACAACGGCCGATGCGTAGCACGCGACACGGGAACTCCCCGCGACGAACAGGCCGTAGCAGGTAAGGCTGACCGCGGCGGCACCGCCCGGGGAACTTCGCACGTATGGTTCCCGCCGAGTGTGCCGGGCGGGACTTCGTGGTGCTTTCCTCGGCCGCCAGGGGTGGGTGGGCGCCGGCCGCCTCGTCGTGTCGCCCGAAGCGGCGCGCAGGAGACTCGCAGCCGAGCCCTGCGGAAGTCTCATGGGCGATCCCGGGTGCGGCGGGCCTCCCCGAAGTCCCACAGACAAACAACCGACCTGTCTCCTCCGGTCGACCTCACCCGGACGTTCACGTGGGAGAAGAAGGTCGTCAGAAACGGCCGCCGGTCTGTCCAGCGCTCCGCGAACCAGTCACCGAGATCCTCGTGGAGCAGCAGCTCCGCCATGGGCGCGCTGCACACCGCCAGCAGGTCACCCGGCCGGGTCTCCAACCGGGCCCAGTGCAGCTCCGGCGCGGCGGTGGGGAGCCGCGCCTCCCGCGCACCGGTGAAGACCTCGTCCCAGGCGCCGTCCCGCAGCCGCAGTACGGAGCAGTCGCCAATTCCGAAGGCCACATGCTCACGCAGCTGATGATCGCCCAGTTGGGACAGCAGTCCGGTGAGCGCGACCTCGACCGCCGCGTCCCCCGGCGCACCGGTGGTGCCGGCACCGACGCTCGCTCCGCCGGCTTCGTTGCGCCCCACCAGACGCACGGAGCGAGCCACACCCTGAACGGCCGTGCGCAGCAGGCCCCCCAGCTCCCCGTCCTCGGCCGGGACACGCGCGGTGGCGTAAGAGGCCGGATACAGCTCGCTGCCGAGCCGCCCGCCGTAGTGGCCGAGCTGAGCGGCGAGGCTCCGGCAGGCCCGCTCCGCGGCCGACCGTGACCACTGCCCGCGCGGGGCACCCGCGGCCACCGCACTGAGCAGCGTCGGGGAGGGAATCTCCTCCACCACCCCCAAGAGGACCGCGTCCCGCCGGTGCTCGCCGTCCTCGCGTTGCCGGTCGCCCCGGACGGAGGCTGCCCGGGCGATCAGCGGGCCGAGATCGGCACCGTCGATGGTGCTGTCGGCTGCGGAGTCCCTGCCCAGCGGCAGTCGCCGCGGTACGGCGGGGGAGAGCGGCGGCCCGCCGGGCGCCTCGGGAGCCTTGGCCGCGTCCTGCGTGCGGTTGTGAGCAGCGAGGGCCGCCAGCGCCTCGGCGAGCCGAGCAGCCACTTCCATCTCGACCTTCGCTTCGAAGGCGGCGGTCAGTCGCGCCTCGACCTGAGCTTCCACGTGTGCCTCCAACGCGGCGGCCACCCTCGCCTCTACCTCCGCCTTCAGCGCGGCAGCAAGTCGCACCTCCACTTCCGCCGCGATGGCAGCCTCCGCGCTGCCCGTCACCTCGGCGAGCCGCGACCGCAGGACACCAATGTCCGAGAGCGCCTGGTCCCGCTCTCCGAGGCGCTGGGTGAGCTGGACCTCGTACGCCGCGCGAGTCCGCTCCAGTTCCGCCGCGACCAACTCCTTGTCGGGCTGCGATGCCTGTACCGACGCGCGGCGCGGTCCCCGGCTGGCCGCGACGGCCAGTACACAGCACAGGGCGAGGGACACGAGCAGTCCGGTGAGCAACGCGACCAGGCCGACCGGTTCAATCTCCATGCGGCCGAGCTCCCTTCGTGGCCAGCCGACGCACAGTTCGCTCCGCGAGCGCGGACGCGGCGAAGGCTTCGAGATGGTCCCAGAGTTCGCGCCCGTCGCGTTCCCCGAGCGATTCCGATGCCCGGATCGATTCCCTGGGCGGGGGCGCTGCCGCCGGCCCGGGCGTGGGCCGTTCATGGCGGTCCGTCAAGTCGAGGCAGCCCATCCGGATGTCGCGGCACGCGGCCAGCAGCCGCTGCACGGTCAGCCCGGGAACCCGGCGAGGAGCCTCGCCGATCAACGGACGCAGAACGCCATCGCTCAACGCGGCCAGCCCGGAGGCCGCCCAGTCAGCCTCCGCCTGCCGCACGGTGTAACCGGGCCGCCGAACCGCCCCGTCGAGCAGCCGCGCCGCCAGTCCAGCCTCCGGCAAGGCCAATGCGTACACCCGCAGCCCTTCGGCCGCGGGCCCGACGGTCCGGCCGCCGCGCCCGCGCAACCAGCTGCCCAGATCCGCCATTCCATGCCTCCCGCGCAACCCGGCCACGGTCGCTACCAGCACGACCGGCGGCGCGTACGGCGCCCGCCGGACCTGGTCCAGCAGTCGTGCGAGCACCTCGACCGCAGGCGAGGGCCTCGCTTCCCCACCGAGCTCGTCGGCGGGCAGCACGGCGAGCACGAGGTGCGCGGCGTGCAGCACTTCCAGGGCCTGTCGGCGCAGCGCGCGCCCGGTCGCGGGTCCGGCCCTGTCCGGCGCTACCACGGGTAGATCGACGACCTCGATGCACAGGCTGCCCCGGTCACTGTCGCCCGGAGTCGGCCAGGGCAGGGGAAAGGCACGGAACGGCGCGCGGATCACTGCCGGCGCGGACAGCACCGATGCCACGGAGGTATCCAGGGCCGCCGACACCGGACCGGCGGCGGTGAGGTCCTGGCAGCGGCGCAAGGTACGAGTGACCGCTTCGGTGCCCGCGCAGTCCGGGCGGAAGAAGGGGCCGGCCTCGCACGCGCGGACGCGGAGCCAGGCCACCGTGCCGGGCGAGGCGCGCAGTGTCTCGCCCAGCAGCTCAGGACGGGCGGTCAGCAGCCGGGCCAGCCGGTCGAGCGCCGCCGACTGGGCGGGCGCCAACCGCAGTTCGGGGCGGTCGACGGCGGTGTGGAGCACGGAGACCGGAAGAAGGTCCGTATCGAAGGGCGGATCGGCGATGCGCAGCCCGGCCAGCAGCGGAACCAGCCCAGGGCCGCCGCCGGTACGGGCCACCACGACCCGGAGCGGAACGCGTCTCGCGTCACCGCCCCGTGCACCGAGCATCGCCACGTCGGCTGCGAGCTGTGGGGACAGTCCGGCGGCACGTCCCACCCCGGACGTGGCGAGCACCGCGCTCGCGCGCACCCACCATGGGCCGTTCCGCGTGTGGCGACGGGTCCCCGCTGTTCCCGCCATGTCACAGCCCGCCGGGGTTCGGCGGCTCGGGGCGCGAGACCACCCTGCCCGGGAACTCCGTCCCCTTTCCGCCGCGTCGGCGCAGTGGGGTCTGGAGCACCCAGTGCACCAACTGCTCGTCCCGACTCTTGTCGCCCCTCACATTGTTGCTGGTGAACGTCGAGAGCTCGGGCTCGTGCCAGGTGTGGGTCTCGTCGAAGACCAACTCATGGTCAGCCTTCCGGGCCAGCGGCTGAAGGATGCCCGACACTTCCCTTCGCCACCGCCACCACCAGCTGTCCGGGGCGGCGGCCGCTGGTTCGTGGTGCAGTCCGCCCAGTACGAGGTCGAGTTCCAGCGCGGGGCCCAGCTGAGTTGAGGGGGTCCAGTCGGCTCCGCCGCTCAGTGCGCTGGCGGCGGTCTTCAAGCTGGTCACCAGAGCGTTCCGGTACTTGTCCCGTCGTTCGTGCCGCAGGGCGGCAGGAGTGCCGCCGGGCTCGAGGACGGCTCGCAGCTCCGGGTCGAGCTCCGCCAGCCGCAGTGCCTGTCCCGCCCGTGCGGCCCACTGGAGCCTCGGGCCGTGGACGTCCTCGGTCATGACGTCGCCGATGCGGAGAGCTTCGAGGACGTCCCGCGGCGCCTCGGCGGCGGCCCTTCGCAGCGCCCTCTCGGTGGTGAGGGCGAGCGGCAGGACAACCCCTTTGTGCAGATCACCGAGCACGGGAACAGGGTGGTCTTCCGGCTCGGCGGACGGCGCGGCGGCGGTGCCGAGGCACTCGCGTGCGGTCCTGGTGAACTTGTCCCGCCAGGTGGCGACGTCCTTCTCGGGCAGGCGCAGCAGGGCGATGTGCAGTGACTCCCAGGATCCGGCCATCTCCTTCCCGGTGACGGGCCCGGGCGGACGGCGCTGCCACGTGCCGACGTACCTGCCGTGGACCCTGTGCAGCTCATCGCCCAACTCCAGCAGCCGTGCGGCACATCGGCCCTCCAGGTCGACGGCGACCGGACCGGGCCCGGTCGGCGTGGTCACGGGATGGGGCTCGGGACGCGTTGCGGTCACCTGGGGCTCGGACCGGGTTGCGTTCACATCCGGCGACTCCGTCCCGGTTCCGATGTCCGTTCCTTCCCCGCTCGTCCGCGGGGCTGCCCCCGTGCCCCCCTTCTGGCCGGCAGGCTCCGTTCCGGCCGTGGCGGGGGGCCTTGCGGCGGCGCGGATGGCGAACTCGAGCTCTGTGCCGGCCCGCTTCACCAGGTAGAGCACCTCGTCGGGGTCGCTCTCGTACCGTTCGCCGTACGCCGTTGTCTCCGTCAGGGTCTCCGCACAACGGCGCAGGGCGTCCAGCAGCGTCTCGCGGCTCGCCGACGGATCCGCGACGAGGACCTCGGCGACGGCCTTGGCAAACGCGTTCCAGTGATCGGCGGCGGTGCTGGTATGGGGCATCAGTGGCTCCCGTTCGTGGGGTCCCAGTGCTTGTTGAAGTTGCTGACACCACGGTTCATCGGCCGGTGCAGTACCCGGCCGGGACGCTGCTCGACCTGCCGCAGTGTCTCCGCGGGCAGATAGGGGACGGTGCCCCGGTGCACGCGGAGCCGGCCGTGGGCGTCCAGCGTCGCCGAGTGCTCGCCCTGGCCCGGGGCCGGGAGCCGGCCAAGGTACTCGGGTTCGCCGCTGCCGTCGCGCAGCAGATAGAAGTGGTAGTTGCCCCGGATCGGCGGCGCGTCGAGAACCGCCACCCGGCCCGGCACCGGTGGCTCCTCGGAATCGGTGGTGTCGTGGAAGAGCTCGCCCAGATACGTCTCATCAGCGCCCGTACCCGAACGTGTTCCTGCACCCGGACCGGCGGCCCGCGGCGCCGGGAACACCTCGACCAGGTCCGGTGCGCCCGCGTCCGGCACGCCCAGCGACACGCAGATGCTCCCGGGCAGTGACCACTGGCCGAGCGAGGCGTTGAAGGCCAGACCGGGCAGTGCGTCGTTCAGTTCCAGGGGCTGACCGGTGACCAGCAGATGCGGTGTGCCGTTGCAGAGCAGGATGTAGGAGAACAGCCGGTGGTCCATCTCCAGTTGGTAGTTGATCCCCCTGCCGTCCATCCTCCGCCAGACCTCGCCCAGCGGTTCCTTCATCGACTCCGCGTCGGCGGCCAGGAACAGGTTGAAACTGCCCCACTGGATCGAGTCCTTCGACGAGACGGCCCGATACAGCAGTACCAGGTCGCTCAGCGGCTGCCAGCCAGTACGGACACCTCTGGTGCCCCGCGCGTCCAGCTCGATGAAGGGGGTGCCGGCGCGGAGCACCGGCAGCACCCTGGCCTCAGCGGTCACCGGACCGAAATCGCTTGGCAGCGCGGAGAAGAGCCCCTGGGTCCTGATGTCGAGATCGCTCAGCCGGATCACCGCGTCCGTGGCCCGCAGCCGAGTCCGCTGTCCGCCCAGCACGCCCGCGAGTGCGTGGGTGGAATGGGCCCAGGCCGCGCCGAGCGAGGTCGCCTGTTTGGCGATGAACCCCTTCTCGACCGCGAGGGCGGTGGGGTTCCAGCCGAGCCGGACCTGCGAGTCGGCGTCGACTTTGGTGAGTACGTCGATGACGTTCTCGCGCACCTGCTCCAGTGCGCTGCTGCGGCCGGAGAGCACCACCTGGTCGAGGGCGGGCACCGGATGCGGGTCCAGGCCCTTGGCGACGCGTCTCGTGTTCTCCTCGTGGATGCGGGTGAAGACCGTACGTACGAGGTCGCCGCCCATCTCCGCGGCCCGGCTCAGTACCGGTTGCAGCAGCTTTCGGAAGTCGGCGGGGTCGAGCCTGACCTCCTTCGCCTGGCCGAGCCCGTGCGAGCAGGCATCGAGAATCGCCTGGACACGATCGGTCCTGATCGTCCCGGCAGCCGCCGAGCCCTCGCCCCCGCTGCCGTCCGCGCCCTTGCCCAGCTCGCGTTTTTGCCGCTCGGCCTCTTGCCAGAGCAGAGTGAAACGGCGCCGCCGCCGGTCGCGCTCCGCCTCGTCGTGCACATTGTCGCAGCGCGTCGGAAGGTACTCGTCGAGTGTGCGATGGACGTCCGGGGCGACGATGACGTTCAGCATCTCGGCGGCCTGGTCGGCGATCCGGGTGGAGAGCGTACGGGCCACGGATTCACCGTCCGCGCCGCTACCGGGTGCCGCGCCGGGGCTGCTGCCACCGGAGCGCAACTGGTCGACGAAGCAGGCTTTGATCCAGTAGAAGACCTGGAGCGTCAGCAGATCGCCGCCGAGCTGGCCGTGCCCCGTCGAGCCCAGCAGTTGCGGTTCGAGCCTGTAGTCCCGGCCGGAGACGAACTCCTCCTCCTTCGCCAACTCCGGTGTCTGGTCCACCAGGGCGAGCCGCAGCAGGGCGATGTCGGTGGTGCCGCCGCCGATGTCGATGGCCAGCAGAATGCGATGCCAGGTCGGCGGGTCGTCGCTGACGTGCCGCGACCGGGAACGCAGCGCTTCCAGACCGAGGTTCTGGTTGTCGGACAGCTCCCGCATCACGAAGAAGAGACTCGCGGCCAGCCCCTCGTCGTAGTCCATCACCACCTGCGGGATGCCGAGCCCGGTGCGTACGAGTTTTTCGAGCCGGAGCTTGATCTCCGGCAGGATGCTCGTCGGATAGGTGATGACGGCGGTGCGCAGCCGTGGCTCCGTCCGGTCACCCTCGCGGCTGGTGAGTTCCTCCGCCCGTTCCACCAGCCGCAGATACATGTGCTGGGCCAGATGGACGGCGCTCATGTCGGTGCCGCCGACAGGGGGCGGCGGATGTTCCAGGAGGGCGCGCTTGATACCGGTGATGGCGCCGTCGGAGTTCTCCCCGCACAGCTCGAAACGCCGGTCCTGCGGCAGTGGATCGACGCCGGGCTCGTCCTCGGCAGGCCTCGGCTGCTCGACCAGAGCGCTCGCCGGGGCATGGGTGCGCTTGTCGGTGACGTCCGCGTAGTCCACGGGCCGCAGCTTGTGGCGGTCCAGCGCCGGAGTGCTCATGACGCGGGCGTAACCGTCGTAGAGGCGCGACACCAGCCAGTCCCGCAGCGCCGGACTGCTGTCCTGATGCAGGCTCTGCTCCACCTTCACCATCAAGGCGTCGACGACATCGGCGTCGTTCAGCCGCGCGAGGGCCTCCCGCCCGGTGACCCGCTGTCCGCCCCGGCGACCCAGTACGAGTCGGCTGGACATGATCGCCTCGACCACCTTGCGCCACTCGGTGGGAGCGTCGGGCGGAGGTTCCAGCAGCTCTCTCAGCAACTCGGCGAGAGCCGCCGTCTGATCGGGGTCGACCAGCCGGTGGGTGATGTTGCCCAGGTCCCAGAGCGTCGCGGTGGACGCGGTCGAGCCCAGATCGACGACGACGAACTGCTGGAAGTGGTCGCCCGCCGGCTGCGGGGTCCGCAGTGCCAGGAACTCGCCGTCGTTCTCGGGCTCGAAGCCGGAGTCGAACCCGGAGGCTGCTTCCGCCGCAGGCGGTGGCTGCTCACCCGGCGGCGCGAACTCCACGGTGACGCTGCCGCGAGCGGTGTAGTTGCCCGCCGGGCCGGTGTAGTCGACGGACCAGTGCACATCGACCCGGAGGTGCCTTTCGGGGAACGGAGCACCCGGTGTCGCCGTCCGAGGATCGCCGCACACCAGGCTCACGGGCAGCCGGGCGCTCGAGGAGAGGACACGGAGCCCGTCCACGCTGACGATGGTGTACTCCTGCGGGACCCAGACCGTCTCCAGGGCGTGCGCCAGTTGGGCCGGTATGGGCTCCCCGGGTTCGGCGCGGACCTCGACGCGGGGCGGCAGATGGACGGTGAGGTAGCCGAAGTTGCCGGGCTCGCGCTCCACCAGTACCTCGGGTAGGGCGAAGCCGTCCTGGTCGGCGTAGACGCGGAAGTGCCGCCGACCGAGCGCGACGACGCCCGGGTGGGGCGTGGCGGCGGCTTCGGTACGAGTGGGGGGCGGGACACGGAAGGAGATCTCCAGTGCGCTGCTCATGGTCAGTCGACGCTCCAGGTCCTGATGAGGTGGTCGATCGGCTGCGTGACGTATTCGCGGTACTCGCCGTCTCCGCGGTCGCCGTCCGGTGAATCGACGGGCGGCCCGCCGAAGGGGCCGTCGCCGGGCGGGTCCTGACGGGGCGGCACGACATCGCTCTCCTTGAGGAGGGCCGCGGACGCCTGGTCGTACACCGGGATGAGCTGCTCGGTGACCACACCGAGCAGCTCATCCAGATGGTCCGTGACCGTCCGGGCCGCGGCCACCGCCGTGTGCTGACGCAGTTCCACCACCCTCAGTGGATGCCTCTCCCGCTCTTCGATGTGCTCCTCGAGGTCCCGCATCAGGTGGTGCCAGGCCAGAGCGTGGTGCGGTCGGGCGGGGAAACGGCGTTCCAGCTCGATCGCGTCCCACTCCCGGTGTTCGAGCCTCGGGATGATCTTTCCGACCGTCTTCTCGGGGTCGAGACAGGTCCACAGATGCCCCAGCTGCCGACGGGCCTTCGCGGTTCCACCGCGTCGCCGCGCGTAGAGCTCGATCAGCAGCGAGCGCGTACCGGGTTCGGCGAACCACTCGCGCAGCGCGGCGAACTCCTGCTGCCAGTGGGCGGCCCAGTCCTGGCACCATTCCCGCAGCCGGTCGTTACCGTCCCTGCTCCACTCCTGGACCGTCTGCCGGAAGTTCTCGACGAAGACGCCGGATGAGTCCTCCGCCGGGTCCGCGTCCCCGAGGATGTCGTCGGAGGCGTCGGAGTCGGCGTCCGTGACGTCGAAGTAGTCCTCCCAGATGGTGTTCGTATCGGTCGCGGCCGGCCTGCTCTTGGTGACCAGATGCTGCTGGTCCCGGTCGGCGCGCTCCATCAGCTGGTGCCACTGCGTCCACTGGAAGACGTCCTGGTGCACGGCGGCGGCGGTCGCCGCCAGACCTGGTGGCCGGGTCGGCGTTCCCGCGTCACCGGCTTCGCCGAACTCCGGTGACGCGCCGTCGTCCTCGGCGAGCGGGTCGGGGCTGTGCAGCGCGTGGAGGGCGGGGCGCACCCGCTTGTCCAGCAGGTAGCGCAGCTCGGCGAACATCTCCGTGATCTCCCGGTACGCGGCGTTCTCGCCGGCCGCGGAGCGGTGTATCTGGCGCTGGAGGGTGAGCAGCGCCGCGTCCAGCTTCCGCCGTGAGCGCTCGGCGCGTTCCAGCTTCTGCGCCACGCCGTTCTTCCGTACATGATCTTCGATCAGCGTACGCAGATGGCCGATGCCGCCGTCCTCGTCGTACGCGCGCAGCCGTGGCGTCCAGGCATTGGCGGGCTCGGTGGCCTCCAGGCGCGCCGAGATCGGCTCCCATGGGCGTTCGCCGGGGGACGGAAGCTTGCCGATGGCGGCGCGGACGCGGTCGCGGGTGTGGTCGGAGAGGTTGGTGTAGGACAGCTCGTAGCTGCGGATCGCGGGGATCGCCGAAGTGACGACGATGCCGTCCTGGCGTCCCCGGACGAACTTGCTGCCGTAGACATGGATTCCGTTGAGCTCGTCCGCGTGCCGCAGCAGCTGGGACAGCGGCAGTTCGGAGCCCGGAAGGGCGGTGAGGGACGGAAGATGCGTCCGGTCGAAGATATTGGCGGCGACCAGCGCGGCCTGGCCCAGAGCCTCCGGGGTGCGGCCGTCATCCAGGAGCATGTCCCAGAATTCGGAGGCTCCCTTGGACTGCGGGCGGGCGGAGAGAATGACCAGCAGGATCGTGTGCACGTCGACGAGTACACGTCGGCTCAGCGACTTGTCCCTGCCGTACGAGCCGGCCGCCCCGATGCCGGGGAAGTCCAGGAACCGCAGCGGGTGTTCGGTCAGCAGACCGCCCAGGGCCCAGTGGTCGGGGGAGACCGTGACCTCCTGGATCACCCGCTCGATCAGCGGGAAGCTGCGGCTGAGCGCATCACCCTTTTCGCTGCGGACGCTCTCGCGGTTGAACGGCTGGATGCTGAGCTTGGGTGGTGTGGGAGGAGTGACGTTCTCGGCCGGGAGCTTCAGGGCCTCGTTGACGATCCGCCGTTTGACCAGGACGCTCTGCCCGAGGACGCTCAGCTCTCCCTGCTGACTGAGCAGCGCGTCCCTGATCCGGCACAGCTCGACCACGGTGTCCCGGTGGGTGTCGTCGATGACCGCGGGCGCCACCGGACGGTTGCCCCCGCCCGGTGGCGCCGGCCACAGACACGGGTACCAGCTGTCGAAGGGCGCCCAGCCACGCGGATCGGCCACCGGGTCGTATCCGGTGAGAGCGGTGCCTGCGCCCAGCTCCGGGTGCCTCTTGTCCAGTTTGGTGATCAGACTGGAGAGGATGTCCTGTACACAGCGACTGAGCTGCTCCTCGCTCAGATAGCGGATCTCGGTGTCCGCCGCCGCCCGGCTGGGGCTGCCGCGCTCGCCCGCGATCAATGACAGCACAGTGATGTTGCCGGTGGTGGGGCGCTCCTCGGCCGGCAGCAGATCGGGGCAGCCCAAGAGGGTGCCGAGCAGCAGGGACTTGCCCACGCTGTACTCCCCGACGACTCCGATGGTGACCGGCGAGACGGCCCGGTCCAGCAGCTCCTGGGCGGCTTCCCGGACCCGGTCCCGGGCGGCGTGGCACTCCGGGGTGTCGGGTATCTCCTGGTCCCGGAGCATGGCCTGGGCATCCTCGGCGTACCGCTGCAGATCGGCGAGAGCGGTGGGCGAGGACGCGTGGGGACTTGCGGCGGCTGATGCGGATGAGTGGGGCACGGCGACTCCGCGGTGAGTGCGGTGAGTGGGTCAGTGGAGCAGGAAGAACAGCTCGATCTCGGCGGTACCGGACGGAACGAGAGGGTCCGTGTTGTGGTAGCTGCGAATGATCTTCTCGTCGTAGGGCGGGAAGAAGTCCGGCGCGGCGGAGGGCAGCAGTTTGGCGACGGCTTCGGCGTACGCCGTGCTGGACCGGGTGTCGACCGCGCCGCCCGGGAGCCGGCCGGCGTTGCCGAAGACGATGACGAAGGCGGCCCGCTCGCCCTTGAACTGCCCGGCCTTCTGGACGACTTGGCTTCGAATGCTCGCGGCGGCCCGGTCCGAGCCGCCGATGAGGTCCTCCGGGTCGGTGTTCACGGTGATCGACTCGGTGTCGGGGTCGAGCCCGCCGGCCGGGGCCGCCGGGCTGCTCGGCACCGCAGTGGGGATCGTGGGCGTTGGTGAAGGCCCCGACGTACTGGTGGGGCCTGCCGTGCGCTCCGGTCCAATGCGCGCACCGGCGCCTTCCGTCATCGTCTGGCCGCCGAGAGCCACGACCACCATGACCAGCAGCAGATCGGCGAAGAGCCATCCCGCCAGCCGCGCCCCCGACCCCCCCTTCCTCATCGGTCCTCCTCGGCGACGGCCCGCGAGATACGGGCATCATCGGCGGGCCGGGGCACGCTCTCCAGGGGCAGGTTCGCCACCGGCGGGGAGGGCGGGCTGGGCGGCCCCGCGGCCAGGGTGTCCGCGAGGGACCGCAGAGCGCCGTGCAACTTCTCGACTGTTTCCAGCAGCCGGGTGTGTGCCCGGGTCTGGCCGTTCTGCTGGGTGAGCGTGGCCGCGCGCAGTTCCGCGATGCGGGCGGTCAGTTCGGTGGTGACGGTGTGCACCTCCTCGCGGAGCGAGAAGGCCAGGGCCGCGACCGCAAGCTCGTAGGCGGTGCCGATGCGTTCGGCGCCCTCCGAGGCCGTGCGTTCGAGGGCGGCCGGCAGGGTCGCCAGTGTGCGGTCGAGACCGCCGAGCGTCGCGGTCAGGACCTGAGCCGACTCGGCCGTCGATGCGCGTACGGCGGTGAGGGATCCGGTCACCTCCTGCACCGCCTGGCGCATCCACTCCGCCGTGCGGTCGGCCGCGGCGGTCTCCCGTTCCCGTGCCTCGCGCGCGGCCTTGTCGATCCGGTCGGCCGTCAGCTGCCCGGCGCCGCCTATCCGTTCCGCCGCGAGCAGGCCCGCGCGGTCCATGCCTTCCGCCATCGCGGTGCCGGACTTGGCCAGCTCGTCGGTCAGCAGCCGGGTACTGTCCGCCACCTCGCCGGCCGCCTGTGTGGCGCAGTGCACGGACTCCCGTACGTCCGCCGTCCCCGCCCGCAGTTCGGCCACGGCCGACTCCAGGGCCTTGACGGCGGCGAGGTGTTGCTCCGTGGCCGTACCGGCCCCGCTGAGGAGGTCGTGTGCGCGTTCCTGGACATCGGTCGCCTGGACCAGCAGGGCCCGCAACCCCGCGGCCGCGCCCTGGAGTTCCTGGGCGAATCGGACGGGGGAGGAGTGGGCGGCTTGCGCGGCCAGCGCCTCGACCTGGGCGAGCGCTCCCGACAGGCGTGGAACGATCAGCCGCCGTTGCGTCTCCTCCGCCGCGTCTCTGAGGCGGCTCAGCACGGTGGTGCCCATCAGTGCCAGCAGGGCGATGACGGTGTAGACGACCATCATGTCGAAGTGCAGGACGGGCCAGAGATGGCCGTCGAAGCCCTGCTGCCACAGGGCGAGGAACGACTCGGACGGGCCGCCGCCGGCGCCCGTGTCTCCGCCGGAGTCCCGCATCCGCTGGTATGCGTAGGCAGCAGCCCCCAGCCCTGCCCAGGTGACCAGCAGCGGGGCGAAGACGAGTACTGAGGGCAGCGCATGAAGGAGCCGCCGCACACGGCCGGACTCCACGGCGGTCGCGGTGGTGAGCGCGTCCGGCCCGCAGTACGCGGCGACCAGTCCGCCGCCCGCCCACATGCGCAGTTCGTCCTCGCTGCCGCTGTGCACCGCGTCCGCGAGACGGCGCAGCGCCTCGCTGTGTGCGGCGCAGAAAGGGTGGCTGGCCAGATCGCGCAACTCTGCCGCGAGACGCTCGGGTTCGTGATGTGTGGGTCCCGATGTGAAATGCCTGGCGACCGTGGTGGCGCCATGGCCGCGAGCGCGGGCCGATGGCCCGCGCAATTGTTCCAGCCAACCCATGGTGCTCCCCCCGCCGGGCCTGAACCAGTCTGAAATATGCCATCTGTCGGCAGGGCGCAACCAGTCGTATTGCGGAATTGGTCGTCGGGATGTGCGGTATTCAGGGTGGTGCGGAACCGTGTGGCGGCCGACGCCTCATGGGACAGATGTGCGCAGTTCGGTGGGTAGTTCGAGCAATGTCAGGACCGTATTTGTTTCGCCTGCGAATCGATTCTGAATGTGTCGTTAAATGACCGATCGGTTGATCGGATTGGCGGAGGCGGTCAGTGAAATCCACCGGCCTGGCCTATTCCGCGGATCCGCCGCTACGGTCGGCAATCTGACGTTCCGCCTGACGCGGAATACGGGGGAGCGAGGGGGAGGGGCAAAGCCATGGTCAAAACCTGGCAGGGTGTCGCCGCGGGGAACGGCGAGAACGGCAAAGCCGTCGAACGGCTGACCGCTCTGCTGCTCATCGAGCAGCGGGGAACCGATCCCGTCGTTCGCCGGCCCTGCGAGCCGGACTTCCGGGACGACGAGCCGCTGGGTGTGTGGCTCGCTTCGGCGGCCGCACTCGCGGCCGGCGAACCCAAGCGGGCCCTGGCCCTCCTCAAGGTGCAGGCGCCGGGCGCCTCAGGAGGGACCGCCCCGCCCCGGGCGCACGATCAAGTGCGGCCGTCGCAGCCGTCATCGCTGTCGTCTGCCCTGCGGACCGCCGCCGTCGCCATGGACAGCAACTGGCAGCCCGGCACCTCGTTGGTGCCCCTGCGGCCCGAGGCCGAAGTCGCGCAGTCCACGGCAGGTGAGGGAATCGAGTCCGCCATGGCTTCGGTCACCGACCCGCGGCTGCGGCTCTGCGCGCACCTCGCGGGACGGCTCACTCCGGTCCTGCTCTCCTCGCGTATGACGCTCGGACACGCCGCGGGTGCGGCCGACGCCCAGGCCCGAACGGTTCAGTACGGGGGTCCCGCCCACTGGGCGGAGCGGGATCTGTGGGCGGGCACGCGGGAACCGCTGAAGTGGTTCGACGGCCTGTACGAGGAGATCGCCGCCACCCGCCACGCGGATGCCACGGCATGCCATCTGCTGCTCGCCGCGGACCTCCGCGTCCGGGCGGGCGACCGGCGGGCGGCCGAACCCCTGCTGCAGCACGTAGGGCAGAACGCCCTGAGCCCCGCGACCGCCGGCTTCGCCGCGCTTCTCACCGGCGACTGGTGCCTGGGGACGCCGGGTACGGCGGAACAGTGCGCCGCCGTACCGGACCCGCCGGACCCGGCAGCGCTGTCCCTTGCCACCGAACACTACGAGAGGGCCGTCGCGGCGTACCAGGAGGCGGAATCGCTGCGCGGCCGGGCCGCGGCGCTACTGCGCCTCGCACACATCCATCGGCTCCGGGGCGAGCTGGACGCATGCCGCAGGACCGTCGCCCGCGCACGGGAGTTGGCAGTCGCCGGAGGTGACGGAGCGTACGCCGCGCTGCTCGGCATCCATCAGCAGCTCGACCTGATCGCGGCGGGCGCCGAGCCTGGAGCACAGACGGGTCCGGGGGAGGGGGCCGGGACTGTCGAATCCGTTGTGAACTGGGCGCGCACGGCCGGGAGCACGTCATGGCTGCGAGGCATGCGGCAACTCGTCCTGGAGCGGGCCGAGTTCTGGAGCGCGCGCGGGGACGTCGTCCGGAGCAGGCGGGCCGCACTGCTGGCTCACCGGCTGACCCCGGAGGCGGAGGGCACTTCCGAGGGCATGGCGGCCCCGGAGGCGGGCGTCTACCTGCGGGCCCGGCACCGGCTGGCCGGTATCGTCCTGACCGACCTGGAGCAGAAGGACCATCTCGCACGGCTCCGGCTCAGGACCGAGCAGGGCGAGCGGCCCGAACTCGCCGACTGCCTGGGCGTCATCCACTCCGCCAAGATCTTCCACGACCAGGCGTCCGCCCTGCGGGACCCCGAGGTGATGGCAGCCTCGCGCTCCCGCATCGAGTTCGCGATCAGCGTCGGAACCCGCTTTCTGACGGACGTCGAACCGGTGGAGACGATCCTCGGCATGCTCCGTTCTGACCTCGCGTCCTGCCCGGCCCAGGAGGCTTTCTTCCGGTCGCGCCGCTCCCGTTCGGCAGGTCTGGAGGAGGAGGCCGACCGCCTCGCCCGGCAGGCTCTGGGGGAGGCCGAGCGGATCCCGGACGAGATGTTCCGGCGCGTCCTGCGCTGTGCGGTGCACGTCGATCTGCGCGAGGGGGGCATGGCCAGAGCCGAGATGGAGGTGGTCGAGCCGAAGCTCTCCGCCATCCAGGCCGCCGGACTCTGGCTGCGTCTGCGCCGGCCCGAACGCGCCGCGCCTCATGTGCCGTTCATCGGTGCCGACGGCCCCGACCAGGACTACCCCTGGGAACGGCCGGGGATTCATGCCGACCTCGCCCTGGCGCGGGGTGCGTACGGCCATGCCGCCGGCCACGCCCTGCTGGGGCTCGACGCCTACGAGGAGTATCGCGTCAAGCTGGCCCGCGACGCGCTGCGTGCCTCCTTCGCCGACGACCAAGTGGTGGCCGGTCTGCACCACACCGCGGTGATCTCCCTGCTCTCACTCGGCGGTCCCTCCGCGCCCGCCGCCGCCTTCACCCGGGCCGAGCGGAGCCGCGCCGGATTCCTCGACGCACTCCACGCCCTCGATGCCGCGGGAACGGACCAGGCCGCCCTCGCGGCCGTCAGGAACTGGCTGGCCGCCGAGGTGCGCTGGTCCGCGGAGTTCGAGGAACACGCGGCCACCATCCGCAGCCGGCCGGCCCCGCCGGGCCCGGCCGGCTCATCCGCCGGACGCGGCGTGCTGCCCGCTTCGGCTGCGTCGGAACCCGTGGACGCCCGGCACTCGGCAGGGGGCGCGGGGCGGGGGCCGGAGACGGTCGCGGGAGACGAGGCGCCCGGGAAGCCTGGTGCGTCGACGCCCGGTGCGTGGCCGTCCGGGGGCGGCGTGACGGACGAGGAAGCGCCGCGGGGGCGTATCGAGGAGGCGGAGCGGGCTCTGGATGTCGCCGAGGCCGAGGTACTGAGGCTGGTTCCGGCCGCGCTCACCGCGTCCGGCAGCAGCGCGCTTCCGGACGCCGCCGCCGTGGCCGAGGCACTGCCTCCCGGCAGTCTGCTGCTTGCCTACCATCTCTTCGACGACGCACTCGTCGCCTGGGCGATGACCCGGCAGACGCTGCTCGCCGAGCGCCACACCCGGTGGGCCCACGCCGCGGTGGCGGCCGCGCGACGCTTCCACGACTGGTGTTCCACGGCGGGCGCGAGCGCCGGCGAAGCCGACGGCCAGGAGCTGGCCGAACTGCTGCTGCGGCCCTTCGCCGCTCAACTCCAAGACCACCAACGGGTGATCGTGGTTCCCCCGGCCTCGCTCTCGCTGCTGCCCTTCCACGCCCTGCCCTGGAACGGTGACATCCTCGGCGTCACCCACGAGGTGTCGTACCTTCCCGCAGCCTCCCTCCTCACCCGGCGCCGGCACCAGGCGCCGGACCGGCCCTGGTCCGAGCTCGGCGCCCTTCTGGTGGGCGCCCCCGCCTGCGACCCCCGCCACGGGCTGCGGGAGCTGCCGGGCACCGCTGCCGAAACCGCCGAGATCGCCCGGCTGATGCCCCGTCACCGGCTGCTGACCGGGGCCGACGCGGCCCGTGCCAAGGTGCTTGAGGCGGCGCCGGGCTACGAGGTGCTGCATCTCGCCACGCACGGTCTGGTCGACGAACTGGCCCCGAACCGCAGCCGGCTGCCGCTGGCCGGAGACGACTGCCTCGGCCTCGCCGACCTGCTGGCCGCCGCTCATGGGCCGCAACTGCTGGTGCTGTCCGCCTGTGACACCGGACGCGGCAGAGCCACCGCGGGCGGCGACGTCCTGGGACTGACCCGGGCCGCCCTGATCACCGGGGCGCGGCATGCCGTGGTCTCGCTCTGGCCGGTCCGTGACAGCACGGGCTGCCTGGTCGTCACCAAGACCTACCAGCACCTCCTCCACGACCCGGCCGCCTCCGTCGGCGCGGCGCTGGCCCGCGCGCAGTGCGAGGTTCGGGAGCTGTCCGGCGCCGAGCGGGACGAGGAATTCAGCGCGTTGACAGACCGTGCCGGAGTCCGCGCGGGACCGGCGTCCCGCGCCCGGTCCTGGGACGCGTCGCGGGACAGTGAACCGCTGCGTCATACGGACGCAGACGACCGGCACCCGTACCACTGGGCGCCCTTCATCCATGTGGGGGTATGAGATGACGCTACGAGCGCTGCTGATCGGCGCCCAGACCTACGGGCTGACCGGCGTGCACGCCGATGTGAAGCTGATGCACGCGGTGCTGAGGAACCACGGATTCACCGACGTACGAACCTGTACCGAGGCGCTGGCCAGTTACGCGGGAATCACGACGGCCCTGAGTCAACTCCGGGCCGCCACGCAGCCGGGCGACGGCGTGGTCGTCTACTACTCGGGGCACGGCGCACTGCTGGGCGAACTGCAGTACCTGGTGCCCATCGACATGGCCGACAGCACCCCCACCGACTTCCGCGGCTTTCTGGCCGAGGAACTCACCGCCGCCGTCCGCGCCCTCAGCGATGTAACCCCCAATGTCACCGTCGTCCTCGACTGCTGTCACTCCGGTGGTGCAGTACGGGAGGCGGCGTACGAGTCCGGCAGATGGGCACTGAAATCGGTGGAGCTGCCCCGGTTCGCCCTGGCCGCGGGGCTCGAGCGCGCGGCCGCCCTCTCCCGCCCGGACGACCCCCTGGTCCCGAATGTCGTACGGCTGACGGCATGTCAGCAGTACGACTCGGCGTACGAAGCCGAACTCCGCCCCGGAGCCGGGCGGCAGGGCGTGTTCACCGCGGCCCTGGCCAAGGTGCTCGATCCACGACGGCACCCACGTGTGCCCTGGTCGGTGCTGGTCGCACACGCCCGCGACCGCATCAAACAACAGCAGGTACGGCAGTGGCCCGACGCCGGAGGACCTTCGGGGCGGCTGCCGTTCTCCCTGGAGGAGCCCTCCGAGCCCGAACGGCTCCCGCTGGTGCGTCGGGACGGCCGGTTCGTCGTTCCCGGCGGCGCCGTCTTCGGGCTCGGCCTCGAGGACAGCGTCAGCATGATGTTCCCCGGCGGTCACGAAAAGGACGCCGGCCACGAGTTTTCCGTACCGGCGACCGTGGACGCGATGAAGGCGGGGGACGCGCTGCTGCGTACGACGCCGTCCGCCGCTCCCCCGTCCCTGGCGGGCGACCTGCGCACGGCGGCGCTTCCGCCCGGCGCGTACGCGCTCGTGGTGCGGGTCCACGACCGCCGGCATGTGCTCATCGACGCCCGGGCCCCCTTCGCCGAGGCGCTGCGCAAGGAACTCGCCCGCTGCCCACGGCTGGCGGAGACCGACGACGAGCGGGACGCCTTCGCCACCGTGCGCGCGACGCAGCCCGGGAAGTGCGAAGTGTTGAACGCGGAGGGGCATCCCTTCCGGAAGCCCGCCGGAACCGCTCACTCGGATCCGGCCCGGCTGACCGCCCTGCTGGAGGAGCTGGCCCGGGGCGAACGCGTACGAAGCCTGCGCGACCCGGAGGGCGCCGGCCGTCTGGACGCCGGTCTGGAGGTGCGGTTCGAGGCCGAGCATCCGGCCGGGAGCGGCGACTGGCGAATGCTGCGCCCGGTGGGCGAGCGGCTGTACGCCGGTGACAGCTACCGGGTCACGGTGGCCAACCTCTCCGGTGTGCCCCTGTACTTCTGGGTGATCGGGGTCGGGCTGAGCGGCCGCACCGCCCTGGTGACCAACGACCAGCCCAGCGGCTACCGGCTCGAACCCTACGGGGACGAGCACCGAAGCACCCGCACCACGGCCTCCGTCAGGATTTACTGGCCCTCCGACGTGCCCGCGCAGGGTCCGCGGCCGGAGACCGTGCTTCTCCTCGTCGGCGACCGCCCGATGGACCTCAGGGGCCTGGCCTCGCGGGAGGCCCCCTCCCGGTCCGCGGGCACGACCGATCCTGCCCTGGGCGCGCTGCTGCAGGAGCTCTGGTACGGCGTAAGGGACCAACTGCTGGACGTGGGCGAGGAGTTCCACTACCGCGTGTGGACCGTGCACGCCGATGCGCTGCCGCAGTCGCGGGAGGCCGAGGCGTGAGACAGCTGCTTTCGATGGTCCGTATGTGGAAGGCGGACCGCATGGCCGAGGAGCGGCGCTGGACGGAGGCGTACACGCTGTACCGCGAGGCCGCCGTCAATTTCTCGGACCGGCTGCTCTCCGCCGCCTGCTGGCAGGACGCCGCGGCCGCCGCCGGACAGCTCGCCCGCTACTCCGACGAGGCCGAATGCAGCAGGTTCAGCCTCTCCCTCCTGCACGGCATGAAGCGCAACACCCCTCTGGTGCGCAGAACCAGGATCAGGGCACTGCTCGCTCTGGCCGAGGCGCTCTACCGCACCGGTGACCTCACAGATGGTGAGCACGTCGTGCGGCAGGTCTTCGAGCTGGTTGCCCAGAACGACTCCGACTTCACAGCGGACTGCTTCCACCGGCTCGGACAGTGCCAGCTGCTCCAGGGAGAGATCGGAGGCGCCCTCACGGCCTTCGCCCGTGCCGCCGAGACGGCACGGACCTCCGGGACCGGGCTGGAGCTCGCCCAGGAGCTGTTGAGCCTCGGAATCACCGCCAACACGGTGGGCGACGGCGCGACCGCCCGGGGCTGCGCCGCCGAGGCCGAGCGGCTGGCCCGGGCATCCACCGAGGCCGATCGCATACGGCTGCTTGCCTCCTCCCTCAGACTTCAGGGACTTGTGCTGCGACGCGAGCGCCGCCTTCAAGAGGCGGTGTCGAAGGGGCGCGAGGCACTCTCCTTGATGTCGGGCGCAGCTCAGCAGCACGATCCCGGGCTCGCGCAGATTCGCGAGGGACTCGCCATCTCCCTGGTCTTCTGCGGTGAGCCGACGCAGATGTCGGAGGCGGTGGAGCTACTCACCCGCACTCACACGGAAGCCGCCGAGCGCGGCGACGCCATCGTCATGACCTCAGCCGCCGTCAATCTCGCCAATGCCCATGCGGTGATGGATGCCATGGACGAGGCGCTCGCCTGGGCGGAACGAGCTGTGCACACGGCGCGCGGCGGCCAGGGGCCGAGCTTCGTCGCCGTCGCGCTGCTGACGCTGGGGACCGTACTTCACGTACGGGGCGAGCCTGCCGACGCCGAGGGCCACCTGCTGGAGGCGGTGACGCTGTGGGAGCGGGTGCGGGCCACCACCCGCAGCGAGAGGGAACACATCGACCTGCTCGGAGAACAGGCCCAGGTGTACCGGGCCCTCCAGCGCTGCCGGGTCGCACGTCACGACACCGACGGCGCGCTGGAGGCCGCGGAGCGGGTCCGCGGCCTTCTGCTCGAACAGCGTCTTCTGGTAACAAAATCCTCCAGGGCCGACACCACCGCGCAGGCCCCGGCATCGCCGGAAGCACGGACGGCACAGCAGCTGTCCGAACTGGCCACGCGGCACAACACGGTCACTCTGGTCTACAGCCTGCTCGGGCCCGCCCGCCCCAGCGTGACAAGCGGCGCCACCACCGCCTATATCTGGGTCATCTCCCCAAGTGGCACACGGCGGCACCACAAAGTCGACCTCTCCGGCACCGGCTCGGCGATGCCGGGCGCCGTGTCCGCCGACGGGGCTCCTGCCGACGAGATTCTCACCGACTCGCCCGATGCCCGCGGGATCCCCTCCGGCAAGGTCGCCGGCGGCGGCGAACGGGATCCGGCGGCGGAAGCTCCGGAGTCCCGGCTTCTGCGGGCACTGTCCCAGGGAGCCCCGGTCTCGGCCGTCACCGAACGGGACAGCCGCCCGCTCGCCGACCCCGACCGGAGCTACATCACCGACGCGGACCTGCGCCTGCTCGCCGATGCCTTTCTGCGACCCGTCGAGGAAGACCTGCAAGCGGCCGGCACGCGGCGGCTGGTGGTCGTGCCCGACGGATCTCTCCACTACGTGCCGTTCAACGCGCTGCCACTGAAGGACAACACACCTCTGGTGGACCGGTACACCGTCGCCCTGGCACCCTCCGTCCGTCTGCAGCCCACGGGGAGGCAGGGCACCGTGCCCGTCACGGTCGCCCCGTCCGAGGCGCTCGTGGTCGGCAACCCCGACCCACCCACGGAACCTCTGCTGCCGGGGCTGTCCACACCCGTGCTGCCCGCCCTGCCCGCCGCCGAACGGGAGGCCCGGGCCATCGCCGAGCTGTACGGCGCCCCCGCGCTGCTCGGCGAGCGGGCCACCCGGCAAGCCGTCCTCGACCGGCTGCCGTACGCCCGGTTCGCGCACTTCGCGACGCACGCCCTTCCCGGCGAGGACACCCTGCGGATCCCGGGCGCGCTCTGCCTCTCGCCGAGCGCCCCGGCGGACCCTGTCGGCGCGGAGGACAGCGGCGCCGGCGGTCCGTACCTGCGGGCGGAAGACATCCAGCCGCTCGACCTGTCGGGCTGTCACCTCGTCGTGCTCAGCGCCTGCCGGACCGGCTGGGGCCGGCTCTCGCCGGAAGGCAACCTCGGCCTGGCCAGGACCTTTCTGGCAGGAGGCGTGGGCTGTGTGGTGGTATCCCTGTGGCCTGTCGACGACAAGGCCACGGCCCGCCTGATGACCGCCTTCCACCAGCACCTCGCGGCGGGAGCGACCACCGGGGAGGCGCTGCGCCATGCCTTACGGGACACCAGGCGCCGTCACACGCGGCCGGTGGACTGGGCGGGCTTCACCCTGCTGGGCTCCCCGGATGTGCGGCTGGCTCGGGAGCCGATGTCCTGAGCTCCGCCAGTAGCGCGGCCTGCGGTGCGAGCAAGGGGACTACGGGGACCCGGTCGGCCGCCGACGGCCTGGGTCCCTGTGCCGTCCCCCGTGCCGACAGCATGCACCGACCGCGGTGTCGCCCACTCCGCAGCGGTGCGGAATTCCGAAGGCCGCCGGGCACAACTCTCCTGTGGGAAAAGGGGTGTTCACCATGGCTCAACGGCTACGATCGGTTTGCCGTAAGTGCCGGAGAAGTCCGAGAGGCCCGGGGGGTGGCCGTGATGCCGGAGAAGTACGCGGAAGGCGCGGGCTCCGCCGACCGATGGCCGCACGGCACCCTCCTGGCGGAGCTGGCCGGCTCCCCGGAGGCCGCGAAGACCTTGCTCTCGCTGGGGACTCCACGCCTGTACGAACCGGGCGAGATCCTGCTGGCCGAAGGGCTGCACGAGACCTTCGTCCTGTTGCTGCTGAGCGGTGTCACCAAGGTCACCGCGGTCACGGAGAACGGCGACATCGCACTGCTGGCCGTCCGGCTCGGCGGGGATCTGGTGGGAGAGTTCGCAGCCTTCGACAACCGCCCCAGGTCGGCCACGGTCACCGCCGCGAGCGCGGTGGCCGCCCGCCGCATCGGGCAACAGGACTTCCTCGGCTGCCTCGACCGCTGGCCCGCCACCGCCCTCGCGGTCAGCCGGATGCTGGTGCGCAAGAACCGGTGGTCGGTGCGGCGACGGGGCGACTTCAGCGGCTGTCCGGTGGCGACCCGGGTCGCCCGGGTGCTCGTCGACCTGGTCGAGGACTACGGGCAGCCCTCGCGCGGCCACGTCCTGATCGGGCCGCGGCTCACCCAGGCGGAGATCGCCGGACTGGTCGGCGCCAAGGAGCGCCGCGTGCACCACGTGCTCGGGGCACTGGCCGGGCAAGGAGTCATCCGGGTCGGCTACAGCCGGGTGACCGTCCTGTCCCCGGCCGGACTGCGTCACGCCGCCCGTCTGACGGAGCCGGGCGACTGACAAGAGGTGCTCACCGCACAGAAAATGATGGGGAGTCAGGAACGTGGGGGACGAGCGTACGGAGTACGAGGAACAGGACGGCGTGGAGGCTGTCACCCCGGATCACGACCACCAGGCCCATGACGACGTGCTGGCGACCACGGATCTGTTCGCCGTCGACGGTGCGGTGTCCAAGGGGGGTCAGCCCGTCCACGACCGGATCGGCGGTGCTTCCCTGGGGCGCCCTCTCGGCTATGCCCTTCCGGGGGCGGACCTCCCCGGGGCGAAAGACGGCGGGGCCGCGGCAGCCGCCACGCACCGTGACATCCTGCTCTGCTTCCCCTTCGACCTGGAGGAACTGCCGGACGGACGCGGCTACCAGCAGGTGACCGTCGCCGTCCGGCTCGATGGCGCAACTCACGCCCTCGCCCTGCATCCGGCCCCCGGTACCACCGGTGCCGACGGCACGGAGGTTGCCGCGTTCGGACTCGGCAGCAGCAGGCTCCGCTGGACCTTCCGGGCCCCGGGACGCAGCGGCGCCCTCCGCCCCGACGGCCGCTGGGCACAGGCCGTCGTACGCCTGCCGAGAACCGCGGCCGAGGTGTCCGGCCGGCTGAGCCTGACCACGGTCACGGTGCAGCCCATGCTCGGCGGGACCTTTCTGCGCAGGGAGGCGGAAACCCCGTACGACACACCGTTCCGGCTCCAGGTGGCCGAGATCTGGCCGACCGCCACCCCGCCGACGCGACTCGGGGCCCTCCCCGGCGCCTGGGCGCTCTCCGCATACGAGGACGGCGCCTCTGCGGACGGCGAGGAGGGCCCGGACAGCGAGGAACTGCCGCCGGGCATGCGGCGGCTCTGCCTCGCCGTCGACATCGAGAAGTACAGCGCGCGTGACAACGCCGACATGGTCCGGTTGCAGCGCGTCCTGCTGCGAACCCTGCGCGCGGCCTGCGAGCAGGCCGGCATCGAGTGGCGGCGCTGCGGCCGGCAGGCCCAGGGCGACGGCTATCTGCTCGTGCTGGAGCCCGGCATCGACGAGACCCGGGTGGTGCCGGGACTGCTGGACGGCCTTGCCGCGGGACTGGCCGTGGCCAACGCTCCGGCCATTGCTTCGGACAGGCCAAAACCCGGTGGGCGAGCCGGGGACCCGCGGGTCCCCGGCAGCATCCGTATGCGAGCCAGCCTGCACCAGGGCATCGTCCACGAGGCGGACAGCGGCTACGCGGGCTCCGCCGTGGTCGCCCTGTTCCGCGTCCTCGACTCCGCTCCCGTACGCCGTGCCCTCGCCGAAACCCTCACCACCCACCTGGTGGTCGCTTTCTCCGACGCGCTCTACCAGGATCTGGTCGCCACCGGTTACGAAGGTCTGCAGGCCACCGGTTTCCGGCGCGTGGAGATTCATGTCGAGGCCAAGAGCTTCACCGGAGTGGCTTGGATCCGCGCGATGCACCCGTCACCCGGACGATGACCGACGCGGGGGCGTCACGAGGGGGTGTTGATGCGCAGCAGCGGATCAGCACCCCCTCGGCTGTCCTCAGGCCGCCGCAGGGGGTGCTCGGTCGGCGAGAGGTCGGCTCGGGATCGGCCGCGCAGGCTAGCCTTGAGCGGTCGGCCTGCACCCTGTAGCCGTGCGTGCGCAGGTCGTGGACGGCCTGGCGGGTGCGTCGCTGGCCGTCCTCGTGGGGGTTGGTGAGCCGGTACAGGCCGGGGGTGCCGGGGACTTGCTCGAACTGCTGGCAGGTCAGGAACCAGTTGCCAGATGTGCGGGCATGTTTGCGGAGGCAGTGGCGACGAAGCCGTGGTCGGGGTGGGTGCCGAAGTGGGCGTGCTTGGACAGAGGTGAATCCTTATCGGTGAGGGTCAGCGGCGGGCGGGCGTCGCCCTGCGGTGCTGGTAGGGCCTTAGGGAGGGCGGCGACGCGCCCGTCGCCTGCGGTCAGGGCGGGGCCAGCCACGTCTCGATTGCCGGCCACACCTGGGTGTCGCGCCGCGTCTTCGCCTCGGTGTGGGTCTCGCCCGGCAGCGATGCGGGGGGTCTGCCGCAGGCCCTCCAACCGGGTGTTCCAGCCAGTGAGGAGCGAGGCGCCCTGCTCCAGGGCATTCCGCAGGCGGTCGAGCGACCCTCCGAAGCGCGTTCTCGGCCATGGTACGCCCGCACGCGCAGATGCCGCCCCTTGAGTGCCCCCGAGTTCGTCCACGAGCGCGTACCCGCTCCGCTTGTACGATGCCCGCGAGAGTTGCTTCACGTACCTCGCGAACAACGGGGTGCCGGATCACCTCCTTGCCCTCTGGGCGGGGCACACCAACGTCAAGACCACGAAGCGCTGGTATGTGAAACCGAACGTGGAGGACCTTCGTCCGGCGGCGGATACATGGGGAGGTCTGGCGAGCTCTCCCGACCCCCTCCCGTGAGAAATTGTGAGATGTGGGAGCGTGAGCGGGTGAGTGAGACGATGGCTGAGACCCTGCAATACCGCTTTGACGGGCCAGAAGACGCTCCGGTCCTGATCTTGGGACCGTCCCTCGGTACCACATGGCACATGTGGGACCGGCAGGTCCCGGAGCTGGCCAAGCAATGGCGGGTCTTCCGCTTCGACCTGCCGGGCCACGGCGGCGCGCCCGCCTACCCGGCCGGTTCCGTCACCGAGCTCGCCGAGCGGCTGCTCGCCACGCTCGACGGGCTCGGCGTGCAGCGGTTCGGGTACGCGGGCTGCGCGCTCGGCGGTGCCATCGGAGCCGAGCTGGCGCTGCGCCGCCCTGAGCGCCTCGCCTCGCTCACGCTGATCGCGGCCTCACCGCGCTTCGGCACGGCCGACGAGTTCCGGCAGCGCGGCGTGATCGTACGGTCGAACGGCCTGGACCCGATCGCGCGGACGTCCCCGGAGCGCTGGTTCACGCAGGGCTTCGCCGCGGCGCAGCCCGCGATCACCGAGTGGGCCGTGCAGATGGTGCGCACCACGGACCCGGGCTGCTACATCGCCGCGTGCGAGGCGCTCGCCTCGTTCGACATCCATGGCGAACTGGGCCGGATCGGGGTGCCGACGCTCGTCCTGGTCGGCTCCGACGACCAGGTCACCGGCCCTGCCGAGGCCCGCACCCTGGTCGCCGGCATACCGGACGCCCGCCTCGCCGTCGTACCCGGCGCCTCGCACCTGGTCCCCGTGGAACAGCCCGCCGCCGTCACGGACCTTCTCGTACGGCACTTCTCCACCGCCTGGCAGCAGCCCGCCTACGACTCGTCCACCGGACAGATGGCGGTCGTGGTGCCGCAGGCGAGCCCGGTCCTGGCCGCGCCGCAGCAGATGTCGCCCGTCGCCGAGATCGCCCCGGCCGCGCAGCCCGAGGCGGTCCTGGGCAGACCCGACCCGTACGACGCGGGCATCAAGGTCCGCCGGGAGGTGCTCGGGGACGCGCACGTGGACCGGGCGCTGGCGCAGGCCGACGAGTTCTCCGGGGACTTCCAGGAGTTCATCACCCGCTACGCCTGGGGCGAGATCTGGGACCGGCCCGGCCTCGACCGGCGCTCGCGCAGCTGCGTCACGCTCACCGCCCTGGTCGCGGGCGGCCACCTCGACGAACTGGCCTTCCACACCCGGGCCGCCCTCCGTAACGGCCTCACCCCGGTCGAGATCAAGGAGGTGCTCCTCCAGGCGGCCGTCTACTGCGGTGTACCGGCCGCGAACAGCGCCTTCAAGGTGGCCCAGCAGGTCATCCGCGAGGAGACCACGCCCCAGGAGTGAGCACGAGGAGCGGGCTCCGGGGAGCGAGAGCCGGGGATGAGAAGCAGGTGTGAGAATCCGGGAGCACGCCCCCTGAAGTGAGCCTGCGCCCCCGCGCGGAGGCAGGATGGGAAGCATGAAGCTCACCAAGAAGTCGCACGCCTGCGTCCGCCTGGAGAAGGACGGCCGCTCGCTCGTCATCGATCCCGGCGTCTTCAGCGAGGAGAACGCCGCGGTCGGTGTGGACGCGATCCTCGTCACGCACGAGCACCCCGACCACTTCAGCGAGGGGCACCTGCGCGCCGGTCTGGAGGCCAACCCGGGCGCGGAGATCTGGACCCTGAAGTCCGTCGCCGACCAGCTCTCGGCCGCGTTCCCGGGCCGCGTCCACACCGTCGGCCACGGCGACACGTTCACCGCCGCGGGCTTCGACGTGCGGGTGCACGGTGAACTGCACGCCGTGATCCACCCGGACATCCCGCGCATCACGAACGTCGGCTACCTCGTCGACGGCGGCCGCGTCTTCCACCCCGGCGACGCCCTCACCGTCCCCGACCAGCCGGTCGAGACGCTGATGCTCCCCGTCATGGCCCCCTGGAGCAAGATCTCCGAGGTCATCGACTACGTCCGCGAGGTCAAGCCGCAGCGCGCGTACGACATCCACGACGCCCTGCTGACCGACCTCGCGCGCCCCATCTACGACCGCCAGATCGGCGCCCTGGGCGGCTCCGAGCACCTGCGCCTGGCCCCGGGTGAGACCGCCGACCTCTGAGTGTCAGACCCGCCCGGTAAGTTGTGTGGCATGCGTATCGCGACCTGGAACGTGAACTCGATCACCGCCCGCCTCCCGAGGCTGCTGGCCTGGCTGGAGAGCAGCGGCACGGACGTGCTGTGCCTCCAGGAGGCCAAGGTCGCCGCCGAGAAGTTCCCGGTCACCGAGCTGCGCGAGCTGGGCTACGAGGCGGCGGTCCACGCGACCGGCCGGTGGAACGGCGTGGCGGTGATCTCCCGAGTAGGCCTGGAAGACGTCGTCAAGGGCCTGCCCGGCGACCCCGGCTACGACGGCGCCGAGGAGCCCCGGGCGGTCTCCGCGACCTGCGGCCCGGTCCGCGTCTGGTCGGTCTACGTGCCGAACGGCCGCGAGGTGGACCACGCCCACTACGCGTACAAGCTCCACTGGTTCGAGGCCCTGAAGGCGGCGGTCGCGGGCGACGCGACCGGCAGCCGCCCGTTCGCGGTGATGGGCGACTACAACGTGGCACCGACGGACGACGACGTCTACGACGTGGCCGCCTTCGAGGGCCTCACCCACGTCACCCCGGCCGAGCGCGCCGCCCTCGCCTCCCTGCGCGAGGCCGGCCTCTCGGACGTCGTCCCGCGCCCCCTCAAGTACGACCACCCGTACACGTACTGGGACTACCGCCAGCTCGCCTTCCCCAAGAACCGTGGCATGCGCATCGACCTCGTCTACGGCAACGAGCCCTTCGCCAAGGCCGTAACCGACTCCTACGTGGACCGAGAGGAACGCAAGGGCAAGGGCGCCTCGGACCACGCCCCAGTGGTAGTCGACCTGGACGTATAGTCCCGTAAGGGGCGCGGGGAACTGCGCGACCGGCCACAACGGACCCGCAGTCGAAGCGAGACCCCACCAAGAAGTCCCCGCACCTACAACAACCTCAGGTCCACCGACTCGGCCAGCGCAGCCAACCCCGCATCCCCCGGATGCAGATGATCCCCACTGTCATAGGCGGGGAGAATCCGCGCAGGCCGCTCCGGGTCCCGCAACACCTCATCGAAGTCGAGCACCCCGTCGAACCCGGACCCGTCCCCGGACCGGATCCACTGGTTCACGGCGACACGCTCGGCGTCGACCGCGGCCGTACACCGAGCCTCCCCCTCGCAGGGCGCGATCGTCGCGACCAACACCCGCAGCCCCCGCCCACGCGCCCGATCGGCGATCTCCCGCAGCCCCGTCACGACCTGCTCCGCACTCGCTCCCCAACGGACGTCGTTGACCCCCTGGAAGACGACGACGGTACGCGCAGACGTCTGGGCGAGGACATCCCGGTCCAGGCGGTGCAGCGCGCTCACACCACCTGTGTCCGTGGAGACCCCGTCGCCGGAGTAGCGGTCGCTCACCACACGGTTCGCCGAGATCCCATGGTTGAGGACCCCATAGCGCGGGACCACACTCTGGTTCAGCAGCCGCGCGGCGAGCACATTGGGCCAGCGCCGGTTCGCGTCCCGCGTCGACTTCTCGCCGTCCGTGATCGAGTCGCCGAGCAGCACGACGGATCCGGGCCCGCCGCCGACGTCGACCCCGGTCAGCAGCGGCCAGTTGGTGATCGTCGAGGTGTACGCGTCCGGGGCGCCGTCCCCGGCATGGTCGCCCGGCGTGCTGACGTACGACTGCTGGACGGCCAGGCTGTGCACGGGGGCCGCCGTCACGGTCCCGGGCAGGTGGAAGCTCACGAGCAGATTGGTGTCCGCGGGCACGTCGAAGGCCAGCGGATCGCTGAACGCCTGTGCTCCCGCCGGGATTTCGGTGCCCGCCGCGCCCCCGAACGACAACGGCACGGGCGCGCGGCGCGGACTCGCGCCGAACGCCTGCACCGCCACCGTCGCGC
>NZ_JAPWHT010000819.1:0-2012 GCF_027270795.1 Streptomyces sp. ActVer | reverse complement strand
GCCGCGCTGCGCAGGCCCGTCGAGGAGGGCCGCGAGGAGTACCGCCCGTCCAGCCGCCACTCGGAGCCGCTCGTGCTGGCCTCCGGCAACCTCGGTCTCGTGTCCTTCCCGGACGTGCCGCACCGGATGAGCCGCGAGGAGATCGACGCCCGCCACCCGGCCCTGCTGACCACGCTCGCCAACCACCCCGGCGTCGGCTTCGTCCTCGTGCGCAGCGAGGAGCACGGCGGCCTGGTGCTCGGCGCGAACGGCGCCGAGATCCCGCTGGACGAACTGGACGAGAACCCGGGTCCGCTCGCCGACTTCGGCCCGGGCGCCGCCGACGCCGTACGCCGCACGCACGCGTTCCCGCACACCGCGGACATCATGGTCAACTCCTGGTACGACCCCCAGGAGGGCGAAGTCCTCGCGTTCGAGGAGCAGATCGGCTCGCACGGCGGCCTCGGGGGAGCGCAGGGGAGGCCCTTCCTGATGTCGCCCGTCACGTTCTCCGCGCCCGTCGAGGACGGGGAGGAACTGGTCGGCGCCGAGCAGGTGCACCTCGTACTGCGGCGCTGGCTGCGCGAGTGCGACGGTCCGCAGGTGCCCGTCGAGACCGAGCCCGAGCGGCGGGTCGCGTAGGCCCCCGCGCTGCTCAAGGGCCCCGTAAATGGGCTGCGGTGCGGGGAGGGGCCGCGCACACTGTCCGCATCGGACATCGCGCACCGGCGCGCCCCGCTCGAACACCCTCCAGGAGCCACTGCGTGCAGGCAGCCGTCACCGTCACTCCCGCCCGTATACCGGAACTGCTGCTCGGTCTCGCGACCGTGCGGCCGGTCTTCATCTGGGGCGCTCCCGGCATCGGAAAGTCCTCCCTGGTGAGGGAGTTCGCCGAGTCGCTGGGTCTTGAGTGCGTGAGTCTGCTGGGTACGCAGCTGGCGCCGGAGGACCTGATCGGCGTACCGCAGATCCGCGACGGCCGTTCGGTCTTCTGCCCGCCCGAGGCGATCGCCCGCGACGAGCCGTACTGCCTGTTCCTGGACGAGCTGAACGCGGCGACGCCGGACGTCCAGAAGGCGTTCTACTCGCTGATCCTGGACCGGCGCATCGGCAACTACGAACTGCCGGCGGGCTCTATCGTGATCGGCGCGGGCAACCGCGCGACGGACAACGCGCTCGCGCGCCCGATCGCGTCGGCGCTGGTCAACCGGCTCGCGCATGTGCACCTGGAGGCGTCCCCGAAGGACTGGCTGGTGTGGGCCGGGGCGAACGGCATCCACCCGTGGGTGCTCGACCACCTCATCGACCGCCCCGACCACCTGTGGTCCAGGCCGCCGAAGACCGAGGAGCCCTTCTCGACGCCCCGCTCCTGGCACATGCTCTCCGACGCGCTGCACTCCTTCGGCCCGACGCTCGACGAGCCCACGCTGAAGGTGATCGCGCACGGCACGCTGACGCCCGCGCACGCGGTCGCCTTCTGCGGCTACGTGAAGATCGTGCGCAGCCGGTTCGGCATCGAGGCGATCATGAAGGGCGAGGCCCGCTGGCCGAACCGCCTCGAGGACCGCGACCTCCTGTACTACCTCGCGGAGTCCTTCCGGGGCCGTCTCGTGAAGGAACTCCCCGCCAGCAAGGAGCACGCCTCGGCGAGCGGCCGCCAGACCGCCTACCGCGCGAAGTCCCTGCTCGTGCAGCTCGCCGAGATCTCCGTCGAGGTCGCCCAGAGCGTCATCGCCGCGGACGAGGACGGCAACCCCGTACTGCCCGCCTGGTTCCTGGTGGAGGCGGCCCGCGACATGCCGCGGCTGGTGGCGGCGCGACGGTGAGCGCGTCGCGCGGGACGGTTGGTGCGGCGAGCGGGGTGGTGGGCGCGTCGCGCGGGACGACTGCGGGCGGGCCGCGCGGGGTGGTGAGTGCTCCGCGTGGGACGGGGAGCTTGCCGAGCACGTCGTGCGGGACCGGGAGTGCGCCGGGCGGGAAGGCGGCCGCCGGGTCCGGCACGGCGGTGACGCCGACGGCGCGTTCGTCCGGTG
>NZ_JAPWHT010000818.1:0-2013 GCF_027270795.1 Streptomyces sp. ActVer | reverse complement strand
GCCACCCCCGCGTCGGCCACCCCGGCCGCGGTCACCCCCGCGACAGCCGCCCCGTCGGCCATCCCCGGCACGGTCACCCCGTCGGCTCCGGCGGCTATCCCCGGCACGGTCACCCTGTCGGTTCCGGCGGCCGTCCCCTCGGCAGAACCGCCGAGTTCCGCCCCTTCGCCGAAACCCCCGAGTTCTTCGGCCAGTTGACCCTCCGGCGCCGCCACCGCGAGCATCCCGCCGTGCCCGGTACCCTCCAGCGCCCGGGAGCGGGCGGCGGCCAGCGCGCCGATGTCCGCCGGATCGAAGACGCCCACGAGGCAGGCCGCCGCCAGCTCGCCCACGCTGTGCCCGAGCAGCAGCGCGGGAGGTTCGGCCGCCGCGCCCACCGCGCGTCCCAGTGCGTGGCCCACGGTGAGCAGCAGCGGCTGCGCCACCGCCGACTCGTCCAGCTCCGGGTTGGGCGCGGGGCGCAACCACGCCGACCGCAGCCGTGCCCCCGTCGTGCCGAGCCGGTCGAAGAAGTCGTCCATGGGCGAGGTGAACTCCTCCCGCGCGCCGTACAGTCCGGCGGCCATACGTTCCCGCTGCGCACCCTGTCCGGGCAGCAGCAGCACACTTCGACGGCGCTTGCGTGCACACGATGCACGTGCCCGAACGGGGACACCAAAGGGAACGCGGGCAACCAGTGCATCCAAAACCGTTCGGGATGCGCGCAGTGCCGGGCAGTGGGTCCAAGACTCACTCCTGCTCACTGATTAGGAACGGTACTACTCCGCCCTCATCCCCGAGGAACACGCACCGCGGCTCCCGAGGAACAGGCACCTCGGCGCACGGCTAGCCGGCCGCCGGGGATCCCTCGGTCTCCCAGCCGGCCGCCGCCGCGATTCCGATGAGCAGCGGCCAGAGGGCGGCGCCCATCTCCTGAGGGGTGCCGGGGCAGTCGTGGCGTAGCCAGTCGACGACGCTGCCGGGCACGGCGCCGGCCACGAACGCGGCCGCCGGGTCGTGCGTGGTGCCGACGGCATCCGCCGCGTCTTCGGGGGCCGGGGCCCGCCTGATGTGGGCGGTCACCGTCATGCGCTGGAGCAGGTGGTTGATGACCCGCGCGCTGCCGTCGTCGCCGAGCAGGGCCCGGTAGAGGGGAGCGTGTTCGGCCACGTGCGCGAAGAGGTCCGGCAGGGGGTTGTCCGGGGGACCGCCGTCGGGGGTGGCCGGCGGGACCGCCGCGGGACTGGCCGCCACCAACTCGTCGAAGACCGTCGTGCACGCGGCGGCGGCCAGGTCGTGCACGTCGGTGTAGTGCTCGTAGAACGTCGACCGGTTGACGCCCGCGCGTTTGGTGATGTCCGAGACCGAGATCTGGCTGAGGTCACGCTCGGCGATGAGGTCGCGCAGGGCGGTCTCCAGGGCGGAGCGGGAACGGCGGGTGCGGGGATCCATGGGACGTGCGGGCATTCTGTGAGCGTATCCTTTCCGCCACTTGTCGGTTAACCGACATATGCTGGATAGTGGCGGGGTCCACCGAACGGAGCCGTCATGCCCTTTCTTGCCCGGCCGGCGATGGCCTCCCTGGCCGCCAGGGCGATGCAGCGTCTCACCGCCCTGGCGGACCGGCGTATCGCGTCCTCCCTGTTCAGCCGCTATCCGGAGTACCCGAGAAACACCCGCGAGCTGACCGTCCCGACCTCGGTCGGCCCGGCCCGCGCGGTCGTCTACCTGCCTGGCACCGAAGCCGCCCCCGGCTCGACCCCGGACCCGGCCCCACCCGTGCACGTCAACTTCCACGGCGGCGGCTACGTCCTCCCGCCGATCGAACTCGACGACCCCCTGTGCCGTTTCCTCGCCGCGGAAGCGGGCGTCGCGGTGGTCAACGTTGACTACGTCGTCGCTCCCCAGCACCCGTTTCCCGCCCCGCCCCGTCAGGCGTACGAGATCGTCCGATGGGTCGCCGGGCACGGCGCGGAGCACGGCTGGGACGGCGACCGGCTCACGGTGGGCGGCCAGAGCGCGGGTGGCGGCAGA